>JAGPFR010000011.1 GCA_018056425.1 Lachnospiraceae bacterium | reverse complement strand
AGCCATATTGGCTCTTATAAATAAAACAGCCCCAAAGCAAAAACCGCAAATAATAATTCTTACAGACGATTGTTTACCAAAAAGAAAATAATCAATATAAATCAAAAGTCCGGTAGAAAGGAAAAACATAGAGTATTCTTCAGTCATATTCCCCATAAAGAACAATCCCAGAGGCGCAGAGGAAAGAATAACCGAAAGCAAAGAAAGACGACTGTTCATAAACCTTTTTGATATGGTATATGAAACAATAAGAAAAGACAGCACAAAGATAAATTCCATTATATATACGCCATAATCTTTGCTGAGAATATAACCTATATATTGAATGAAATACATTAAAGGTCCCTTATTATCAAAGGCATCACGATAAGGAATACCACCCTTGGCTATAAGCATCCCCATATACCTAAAGGCTGAACTGTCGGGGTCTTCAAATTCGGATGCCTTAACCAGTGTCGGCGAAGCGCAGGTTATCAAAAAAGAAAGCATCCCAAGGATTGCAAATGTTAAATAATCAAATTTTTTAATTACAGATTTATTCATAAAAATCCTATTTAATAATCCGTAGTAAAATATTGAAAAAAACAGGAACAAAATACATAAAAATCAAAATCACGGCGCAACCTGCATAGATCAAATAATATATGAACTTTCCGATTTCTTTTGATTTCTTTGACATTAATCCATATCCAAACAAAAGGATAACACCAAGTAAAGAAATGCATATTCCGATATATAATCCCTCGGGTACGAATGAGATTGACAGATTATACTCTCCTGTTCCAACCGGAACAAAGAGTAAAGAATCATTCAATCCGCTCTGAGGTGAAATCTTTTTACCGTTCACAGCACATCTGAATCCCGTATTAAATCCGACCGGGAGCATCAGATAACCGTCTTTTTCTGCGATTCCGCTTATACTTAAAGTGTTTTTATCTATTGAAACGGATGAAGCTTCACCTGCGGACATTATTTCATTACCTTCCCTGAGCAAATCATTGTCCATCAGTCCTATCATCACATAGCATGAATCTACATTTCCGGTATATTCGGGATTTGGAATCATACCAAATCTGACAGTTTCATCTTTATATGTGCCAAGCTCCAATAATCCGTTACAAAAAGGTGTCGGATATACATAATTATCTTCAAACGTCAGATAATTTAACTGTTTAGGCTCACCATTGATCATAAATCCAAATTCAGCACCGCTTGCATATACGTAAAGTGTCCTTTCCCCTTCTATATCAAGATCCAGCCACAAGCCGGATTCCAAATCCGATCCTGCCAAATTACCGAAATGCGAATATTCCGTTGAGATAAGTGATTGATTTAACCCTGTGAATTCTGTAAAAAGCTGATTTTGGAAATCAAATAAATCATTAAATTCGGGCAGCTCCGGAATTGATTTTAAATTTATGGAATACGGCAAAACATAATTGGAAGAATAGATATAAAAATCGACTACTTTATCTTCGTATGTATATAAAGAAGAATTCTCTATATCCTTACTCAGAATATTTGTTACTCCAAATAATTCATCCGTAAATACAGTTCCTCCTTCATCAAGAATTCTGGTATAGGCGTTTGAATATCCCATTAAAGAACGAAGCGCTAGAAGATTGGAGTTGGTTCCGGACGTCCAATCCGAAGCCGTATTAAAACCTGTAACAAATGCGTAATTTGTCACAAGACTGTTTCCGATGTTTTTGCACCTGATCATAGGTGTGGATAAATACTCATAATCCGATAGTTCGATAGCCGGTGTAAGTAAAGCATCCGAACATTCGGAGGATAATTCTTTTTCCGGTCCGATAAATCCCCACGCACCGAATGCACTCTCACAAACAAGTAAAGTTGACAGTGTGTATATAGAGAAATTTTTATTGATTGAAACCAATGACAAAAAAATACAGATACACGAAAATAATATATAAACGAATGTCCCGGAATACGGGCTCAGTTCGCGTATGCCGAATATTCTGAAAGGTCCTGTGAATTTGTATAAATCATATATAACGATAGGAAGCAATAAACAGGTAAGAATCAAGCATATTTTGGCTGTAATATTCTTTTGACGTGGGTTCTCCTTATTCACGGCAAAATAATCTGCCATAAAAGTGATAACCTCAAAAGATAGAATATATCCAAAGCGCATCGGAAAATGCACATATCCACCGATATGCCATAAAAGATCGGTTCCTTCAACAAATATGGGAACAATCAATAAAATAATCAGTATCAGATGTTCATATAAACTTTTGAGAGTTTTACGATCAAAAAGACACAAAAACAAAACAATCGAAAAAAGGCCCTCGCATCCGAAGAGCATAAAAGTTTTATAGGAATCACCATATGCCGAGACAAGTGCATTTAATGCACCGAAGTAACCACCCGAAGCATTCCACACTTCATTTCTAGAAGAAGACAGTAGCACCACAACAGTCGGAATAACTACTACCGAAGATAACAGAAAAGAAACCAGAGAATAAAACGCAAAATCAAAGGCTACCTTATATCTGCCCTCTTTATCCATTTTTATCAAACGTAAAAAAGTCCTTATGATCAGATAAAGACAGATCATATATGAAAGATAAATACTGGTTATCATACATATAGTCAGCACAATTGTATAAACAGCCGGTTTCTTCCTGTCGACAAGAGAATCATGACCATATATCAGAATCGGAAATATAGTTACAACATCAAGAAACTGAATATTTGAATAATATTGAAGATTATACGCACAAAAAGCATAAGAAACACCTGCAACAATGCCAAATAACAATGAAGAAGATTTATTCTTTCTAAACACATAAAAACTCATAAAAAAAGCAGCCATCGTCAATTTAATAGCCAGGAACAGTGACATGCTGTTAAAGATATCTTCCCTTTTGATAAACAAAAAAAATAGATTAAAAGGATTGATAATGTAATTACCTACATTATCAGCCATCGAACCACCCAAGCCGGCAGACCAATCAAAAAAAAGGGATTTTACACCATGATATACGTCCCATGTATTGAAATAAAACGGGATATACTGCTGAACCATATCATAATATGCTACGCTCCTGCTTCCGAACGGATAAATCCCTTTTATTGCATAGACAAACAATAGTATGAGCAGAGTTATCAGTGGAGACGCCATATATTTAGTTTTATGTAAAACGGACTCTTTGGTATTAAGCATATTTTTCGGTTTTTTTTATTATATCATTCTTAATGTTTTAGATATAGTATATAATAATTTAAAAGCATTTTTATGATTCATGTTTAGACGACCACCTTATGTAAACCTAACCCAAAACAAATCAATTTATGGATAAATTATATATAATCATTCCTGCATACAATGAAGAAGAAAACATTATAAATGTTGTGAAATCATGGTATCCGATTCTCGAAAAAGCATCCAAAGATTCCAAATTAGTGATCATCAATGACGGAAGCAAAGATAATACCCAAAAGATACTCGATTCTATTAAGAATAATTATCCTAATTTAGTTGTAATCGAAAAAGAAAACGGAGGACATGGTTCAGCCGTATACGCCGGATACAAATATGGCGTGGATAATCATGCTGACTTTATTTTCCAAACTGATTCCGATATGCAGACTCTTTCCTCCGAGTTTGATTTATTTTGGGAAAAACGAAATAATTTCACAGCCGTTTTCGGATATCGTCCTACCAGAGGCGACGGCCACGACAGAGCCTTTGTAGAAAAAATTGTATGCCTGATAGTCAGACTATTCTTTCACACAGAAGTCCCGGATGCAAATGCACCGTTCAGATTATTCAAAAGAGAAACTCTTGAGAAATATTTAAAACTGATCGATCCTGACTATTTCCTTCCCAACATAATACTTACCGCGTTTTATGCACGCAGCAAAGAAAAAATCGAGTTTTTACCGATTACCTTCCTGGCAAGGGAAAAAGGCGAGCAAACCATTAACATCAAGAAAATAATCAGGATTGGTTTTAAAAGCCTTAAAGATTTCAAGCAGTACAACAAAAGATTATCAAATCTTAACAGAAGGTCAGACGAGGTATAAAAATGAAAAAACTATATGTTCTTGTCCCCTGTTATAATGAAGAAGAAAACATCGGAGCCCTTGTCGATATCTGGATGGAACAAAAAGCCGGACTTGAAGATAAAGGATACGAATTACATATTCATCCGATAGATGATTGCAGCAAGGATAATACAAAACAAGTTATTATATCAAAATCCGAAGAGTATCCAGGCAACGTAGAATTGATACAGCATGAAGTCAACAAGAATCTTCGCGGCGGATTAAACACCGCAATAAAATTCTTTTCCGTAAATGGAAATGACGGTGATCTGATGTGCATCATGGACGGTGATAATACCCAAAGTCCCATCTATATCCATGACATGGTTTCGGAACTTAACAGCAAAAATGTAGATTGTGTAATTGCATCAAGATACAGGAAAAATTCCGATGTAACCGGACTTGCAGGCTACAGAAAGATGATGTCCGATCTGGCAAGAATCTACTATACTCTCATCCTTCATGTCCCGGGAGTAAGGGATTATACTTGTGGTTACAGAATATATAAACACAACATTATAAAAAAGGTATACGAAAAATTCGGCGAGGATCCCATTCATGAAAAATCTTTTGCCTGTATGATGGAACTATTATATAAAGTTTATCTTGCGGGTGCTTCTTTTTCAGAAGTAGGCTTCATGCTAAGATACGATTTCAAAAAAGGTGAAAGTAAGATGAATGTCGGCAATACTATGAAAAACAGCCTTAAGACCGCTATTCAGCTCAGGGCAAAAAGAGGCATGATATGAGCAAACCCACCCATAAACTGATATTTTTCACTCTGATAATAATATTATCACTCAGACTTATTTATCTGTTCACTTGCAGAACTTCATATTTTTGTGACGAAGTTTATACTTACGGAATTTCAAACAGCCTTGGAAATCCTGTGCTTGTTTGGAACGATGCAGCAGAAATCTCGACAGATGAGTATAATTCATATCGCGGAGAATGGTATGACGGATCCACACTTCACAATTACCTTACGATTGAAAGTGAAGAAAGATTTCATTTTTACGATGTTATACTCAACAAATCCTGGGACAATGCTCCACCCAACTATGAACTATTAGTTCACTTTGTATGTTCTTTTTTCCCTGAATCATTTTCCTGGGCATATGCATTTATAGTTAATTTCATCTTCTATGCAGCATCATTGATTTTGGTTTTTTTCATCTCAAAGGATACATTAAAAAATCAATCATCCAAATATTTTAATGCCATATCTTGTATGGTTTTCTTTGGATTAAGCATCTGTGGGACCGGCGCCTTTACTTTTCTCAGAATGTATGGGGTACTATGTTTCTATTCTTTGTTAATGATATTTGCGATACAAAGAATAATTAACAATATCAATAATAAAATCTTTGATTATGCGCTTCTCTCCATCAGTTTTTTCGGAGGAATTTTCACTCATACACTATTTATCATTTTTGCTTTTTGGATCACTTTATTTACCTGCATATATCTTCTGACAAAAAAACAAATTAAAAAGTCACTCATATCCGGCTCAACCGTATTATTGTCATTAATCACATTTTTACTTATATACAGATTTAACTTCAGTAAAATCGATTCATGGATGGGCAATCAGAACAGTGACGGATATTCATTTGCAACTAAATTATCTGTTGCAAACAGCTATACCTTTACTCAAAGTATAGGTTTTTATATCCCATTTTCCTATGCAAATATTCTTACCTGGTTAGGAATTGTAATATTTGTAGCGATAATTCTGACTTTAATGTGTTTTCTTTTCAGAAAGGAGAAATGGTTTAAATCAATAAAGGATAAAACTGTATACCGACTGAAAAACATATCCAACTATATTTCAAAATCAACGAAAGAAATTTCACCGCTTGTATTAATCATGTTCTTTTCATCAATTGGATATTTGCTTGTAATTTCCGCTATATCTCCAATTGTCACACAAGGTATTTATTCCGTCAGATATTTACTGCTTTGTATGAACCCAATGATCATATGCTTTATAAGTTTTATTGATTCATTTTTCATCAATGTACATTCACGCAAAAGAATCATTGGTAATTCTCTTATTATTTTATTTTTATCATGCCTTCTGATCATTCAAAATCATGTATATCAGAACCCGCTTATCTTTTCCAATCATGATGATCATATGAAATTGCATGATCTTGTCTCAGACAAAGATGTTGCGGTATTCACCTCGAGAAATGCTTTACTAAACTTAATGATAATTCCTTTAAGAGATTCAGATCATTTCTATTTTGAAAAAATTTCTTCGGATATAGAATATGATTTCACTGTTCCGGATAAAGATTTTTATATAGTTATAGACGAATCTGTTTTTAACACTTCGGGAGAGTCGACGGTTACATACTACAATTATATTCCCGGAATTAATAATTCTTCTGAATTCATTTCGTATATCATGAAAGACAATACCGAGGATTATTCGATAACTGAAATAGATGAATATATAATTAACAGAGGATTATATTCCGTATATCATTTAGAGCCAAAACAAAAATAGGTACATAAAATGAAAAGAAAACGTATAATGTTTGTCTTCGGCACCAGACCTGAAGCAATAAAATTGTGTCCGCTGGTTCTGGAACTCAAAAAAAGAGAATCCCTTGAAGTTATAGTAACCGTAACAGGCCAGCACCGTCAGATGCTCGATCAGGTTATGGAAATATTTAATATCAAGCCGGACTATGATCTTAATATCATGAAGGATAAACAGACACTTTTTGATATAACTGTAAATATCCTAAACGGCATTAAAGACATACTTGAAAAAGCTATGCCAGATGTGGTTCTGGTGCACGGAGACACAACCACAGCTTTTGTTTCAGCTTTGGCATGTTTCTACCTGAAGATTCCGGTAGGTCATGTTGAGGCAGGATTAAGAACCTATGATCTGAACAATCCTTATCCCGAAGAATTTAACAGAGAGGCGATCGGCATTGTCAGTAAATTCAACTTCTCTCCCACACATCTTGCCGCTGAAAATCTGTTAAAAGAAGGCAAAAATCCGCATTCAATTTATATAACGGGTAACACCGTAATCGATGCGATGCATCATACGGTAAGTGATGGCTTTGATCATCCGGAACTCAAATGGATAGGTGATAATAAGCTCATCTTCATTACCGCACACAGACGGGAGAACCTCGGTGAACCTATGCATAATATGTTCCGTGCAATACGCAGAGTATTGGAAGAATTCCCTGACTGCAAAGCCATATATCCGATTCATATGAATCCCATGGTCAGGGAAATCGCTGACATGGAACTTAAGGAATGTGACAACATTCATATTATCGAACCGCTTGATGTTGTAGCATGTCATAATTTTGAAGCAAGATCATATCTGTGTCTGACCGACTCGGGCGGAATACAGGAAGAATGCCCTTCATACGGTGTTCCAGTACTTGTAATGAGAAACACAACGGAAAGACCTGAGGGTATAGATGCGGGAACTCTTAAACTTGTGGGCACAAGCGAAAGCTCCATTTACGAAGCCTTTAAGCTGTTATTGGAAAACAATGATGAGTACAAAAAGATGTCCAACGCATGTAATCCTTACGGAGACGGGCATGCATGTGAACGTATAGCAGACATACTGGAAGGAAAAGATTATACACCGTTTCAATAACCGGTATAAAAAACGGCAGCTCACTTCTGAGCTGCCGTTTTTTATTGATCTTATGAGTCGAAGCTGATTCTGCACATTTCGGAGTAGCTGGTAGTTCCGTCAAGAACGTACTCGGTACCTGACATGTGAAGGGTGTGCATTCCTTCTGCAAGTGCTTCCTCTTTGATCTGACCAACGGTAGCCCTTCTGGATATGGTCTCTCTCATATGCTCGGTAATAACCATGATCTCATATACACCGATTCGTCCTTTATATCCGAGATTGTCGCACTGTTGGCATCCGTTGGGCTCATAAATAGTAATATCATCATTCATGTGCTCGGGAGGAATATTCATAACCTCTTTCTCGGTAATGGTCGCAAGACGGGGCTTCTTGCAAATAGGGCAAAGCCTTCTTACGAGACGCTGTGCAATAACACCGATAACGGAGTCTGCGATGAGGTAAGGCTCAAGTCCCATATCCTCAAGTCTGGTGATGGTCGCAGCCGAGGAGTTGGTATGCAGGGTTGATACAACGAGGTGACCGGTGATAGATGCCTGAACCGCTATTCTCGCAGTTTCCTCGTCTCGGATCTCTCCGATCATGATTATATCAGGGTCTTGTCGAAGGATTGATCTCAGAGCTGTTGCGAATGTCAGATCCGCTTTGTTATTGGTCTGTACCTGGTTGATACCGTCAACATTGGTCTCGACAGGGTCCTCAACCGTTATGATATTAACCGCATCGGAGTTGAGTTCCGAAAGCGCTGTATAAAGTGTTGTTGATTTACCTGAACCGGTGGGTCCGGTAACAAGGATGATCCCGTTAGGATGAGCAAGCAGTGTATCAAACTGCTTCTCTTCGTAGTCCTTAAGTCCGAGCTTACTCTTCTCTCTCTTCATACCGGACTTGGAGTTAAGTCTCATAACGACCTTCTCACCAAATACAGTGGGCAAAACGGATACACGGATATCATACTCGACATGATCGACTATCTGAGTTATACGTCCGTCCTGAGGTTTTCTCTTCTCAGCGATATCCATGCCGCCGATAACTTTGATACGTGCAACAAGTGCACTCAGGAATACTAACTCATATCTGGCTCTCTCATAGAGCACACCGTCGATTCTGAAGCGGACACGGACCTGTCTCTCAAGCGCTTCAATATGAATATCGGAAGTTCTCTGACGAACCGCCTTCTCGATCATCTCCTTGACGATCTTAACGATGGGCGAATTGGCTACATCTTCATCATGCTGTGATGTATCTTCGTCCTGTACAAGACCTTTTTCTTTAGCAAACTTTTCAAGGTCTTCGGTGTTGGATTTCTGACCAAAATATTTATCAAGTGATTCTACAATCCCAGACATCGTAGCCACATAGGGCTGGATCTCGAGGTTTGTCAGCATACTAATATCTTCCTGAGTGTCAAAATCAAGAGGATCCGCAACTGCAAGATTCAATATATTGGGATTATTCTCATCATATCCGAAGGGAATAACCTTCTTCTTATTAAGGATTTCGTAGTTAACAAGCTTAAGAACATTTTCGGGAATATCAACATCCTTGATCCTAACATATCCAAGATCCATCTGTCTGGACAGTACTTTAGCAATCTCCTCCTCAGAAACAACACCTGCTTCAACAAAATACTCTCCAAGTTTCTGACCTTTCTTTTTAGACTCTTCAAGCGCCTGTTCAAGGGCCTCCTCGGTTATAAAACCATCTTCAACAAGAGCCTCCCCCAGTCTTACTCTTTTAAAATTTCTTGCCATAAAAAATTCCTTTCGATAACATAAGATGGTACAACAAATGGATTATAGCACCGATTCGTTAAAAATAATACAATTTATGCAAAAATATCCAATAAATCAAGTGCAATTCTTTGAATTATGTGATATTATGACAAATATAAAAGGGGGAGAATATATATTTTATAAATTCTCCGCTTTCATTTTTATTTTTGTTTCACAAATTTTCACCGGAGGTCATTAACAAATGGCAAAGAAAGTTTTCAATTCAACTTACGGAACTTCAATGAGAAGACTTGTGGGAGCTCAAAAAGTCAAGGATTTGAAGCTGGAGGTAGATGACAGCGACTATGAGAAGACCCTGATCAATGGTAAAGCATTTATCAAATCAGCAGGGTCAACCACCGAAAGCTGTGAGACATTCGAATTCGCATCTACCGATATAAAGGATGTAAGACGCGAAGAGTATCAGGGTTCCGAAGCAATCGTGATCGACGCTACCGTAGAAACCATGTACGGCAAGAAGTCCACCAAGGTTATACTTCCCAATCTCAAGAATGCAAACGAAGCTTATGATCTCCTTCTTTCTTTCAAACAGAAGAACGATCTTGCAAGACAGGCATCAGGCGGAAGACCTATTTCCGGCGGAGCAAGACCCATTTCAAACGGCTCCCGACCCGTTCCTCCTTCAGCTGCAAGAGCTACTTCAAACGGAGCACGTCCTGCTCCCGAGCAGCCTGTTCCCACTCCGGCACCCACTCCCGTACCCACTCCCGCACCCGCTCCCGTTCCGGTTGCACCTTCGAATGAAAATGTATATACAGGTCCTGTTTCCGCAAGGGATATTACCCCTTCACCTTCTGTTGCCATGAATCAGGCACTCAGAGGAAATGAAGGACCTCTTCCCATTCAGACACCTCTTCACGGATCCGCTGAAGAAGCTGCGCAGCAGGCAGCAAAGACTGAAGCACCCGGTTCACTCGTGCGCACAGCCCCCACTCCTGCACCCGTACAGCCCAGCAATCTCGGAAATGCACTTTACACTCCCGGAGCAGCACCTGCTCCCGCACCCGCTCCTGCTCCGGCATCAGCAATTGCAACTCCTACTCCTGCAGCACCTGCAAAGGATCCTGCAGATACTGCATCCTTCGAAGACAAGCTCAAGAAGATCGAAGTCATGCATGACATGGGCGTAATGAGTGACGATGATTACAAGAGCAAGAAGCTCGAGCTCATCTGCAAGGAAAAGGGACTCGACAAGTTCTACGAGAAGATTCAGAAGGTTATCATCTCCAAGAGTACAGGTCTTATAACCGATGATGATTATAATAAGCAGGTTCGCGCTATCGTCGATCCCTGCTTCGATCCCAATGTATCCGATCTTGATGATTTCAAGGGCAATGTAGCAATGATCCCTGTTATTAAGATCAGCGGTCTTATCAGCGATTCCGAGTTTAATAAGCTCTCCGATTCTCTTGTAGACGGAACCGCTTATGATGACGAAGACAACAATGACAAGTTCATCATGAATCTCAAGAAACAGGCTATTCTTAAGGATGCTGAAATCCTTTCCGAGTCTGATTATTCTAATGAGATCAACAGACTTAAGCTTGCTCTCAATCCCAAATCAACCGATGACCGTGATGCCCTCAAGGCAAAGCTCGGCAGATGGCCCGCTATGGTTGAAGCAGGTGTTATTACTACCGATGATTTCGAAGCAAAGCGTACCAGACTTATCGCAGATCTCGACGGTATCGATTCCACCAATACCGATACTCTCAAGTCCAAGATCAAGAAACTGATGCTTCTCAAAGAGTGTGAGTGGTTATCTGCAAGCGAACTCGATGCCAAGAAGGCTGAGATCGTTACTACCATTGCATCTAATTCCGATGAAGTTACCAGAATGTCTCTTCACAAAGTTGCCGTTGAAGGCGGACTTGAAACTCAGGCCGAGTATGATTCAGCCAAGAATCAGATCGTTGCCGACATCACCTCTCCTGTCAACGGAAATATGGATCTGTTCAAGAAGAAGATCGAACTTCTTACCAGGATCCACGATGCAGGCATAATCAACGATTCCGAATTCGGTGACTTCAAGAACAAGCTTCTTGATCTTTAATACTCCGGGAGCATCTACGTAAGTCATGAATAAATACGATATAAGCAGACTTTGCTTACGTTGCATGAGGATCAGTGACGATAATGACATTTGTCCTTTCTGCGGCCATAACAAGATCGGCGAAAAGACATGGCAAAATGCACTGACTCCCGGCACGATTTTAAACAATAAAATACTTATCGGTAATATCCTGGGCAAGGGCGGATACGGAATCACTTATATAGGTTTCGATCTGCTCCTTGAATACAGGGTCGCTATCAAGGAGTTTTTTCCCGAAGACCTTGTTACAAGAGCCGAAGACGGTCTCACTCTCGTAGTTCAGGATGAAGTCAATTCAGATGCATACGAAGAAGAAACCCAGGCATATTTACGTGAGGCAAGGATCCTTGCCGAATATTCCAAAAACCCCGGTATAGTCTCCATCAAAGACCTGTTTTATCAGAATAATACAGGTTATATTGTTATGGAATATTTGGAGAACGGTAATCTCTTCAAGTATGTAGATAACCATAACGGATGGCTGCCTTCGGACAAAGCGCTCACTCTTATCGAGCCCATCATTGACATTCTCGGAGACCTGCATCAGTCAGGTCTTATTCACAGAGACGTATCTCCCGATAACATCATGCTCGATAAGGACGGATCGATCAAACTTATCGATTTCGGCGGTTCCCGCAAAAACGGAGCCAAATCAAAACAGGAATTCTTAGGAAAATGGGGATTTGCTCCTCCGGAGCAAATGTTTTCGCGTGTTTCCGAACAGGGTCCATGGACCGATATCTACGGTATCTGCTCCACCCTCTATTATCTGTGTACCGGTGATATTCCACAGTCTGCGGTCGAGCGTGAAGAAAACGATCTCATAACACCCATAAACAGCTATAATATCGATCTTGATCCCGGCATCGGTGAAGCTATCATGAAGGGCCTTTCCATGAAGCCCGAAGACAGACAGCAGACGATCGATGAGCTTTATTATGACCTCTATTCCATCCGCCGCACTTCCAAGCAGTCCCATGCCCAAGAAGCTGTTGCCGAGCGCAGGGTCATCGTAATGGATCACGACGGCAGAGTCTGGTTCGGTTCATATCCCATGAACGAGATCACCGCCGAGAATATTACCAGCGATATAGAATGTGCTGAATTTGATGAGAATAATACAGCTATAGTAAACGAGGAAAAATACTATCGTCTCCCCGTTTATAAGAATGCCAAGGGCAAGGAAAACGGAAATTTCCTCTCAGGTGTGTTCAATCTGAAGCACGGCAGAGTTAAGGACGGATACAGATATTTTAAATACAATGCCATTCCCTGGAGAGTCGTTAACGAATCCAAAGGCAGAACAACTTTGATAAGTGAATACATTCTTGATTATCTGCCTTTCAACGGCACTACATATCTCAAGTATTCAGACAGAGATATAGTAAAGGTTAAGACCGGAATCTACTGGGGAGATTCTAAGCTGAGAGCATGGCTCAACTCTGCATTCATTAATATGGCCTTCTCGGCTCAGGAAAAGATCAAGCTTCATTTTACTAAAATCTCCACTCCTACCTCGGCTCTTGACGACAGATATACCAACGATAAAGTATATATCCCGTCTCTTGACGAGCTGTATTACGGTTTCGATACTTCCAAGGATCGTATAGACAGATCCAAGAAAAATAAAGACAACGTTTATTGCACTGCACCTATTTCGCAGTACACCGCAGCCATTCCAAGGGATCCGGATTTTGTTCCCTGCTTTGGACTAAGATCAAGGGGACAATTCTCCAAGGATAAGTCCTACCTTGCAAGCGAAGACTGTTTCGGACAGCTCATCGGTCGTGAAGGTCCCGAAAACTGGATGCTTAATAAACGTTGCGGAATCAGACCTGTGATTTGTGTCAGCAGTGATTCCATCAAGAGGATTTCATAAGTAATGGGCATTTATGCTATAAGTGACTTGCATGGTCATTACAGCACATATATAAAGCTTCTCAATAAACTTAAGTTCTCTGATGATGACTTTTTATATGTAGTTGGTGACGTTATTGACAGAGGAAGGGATGGTCTTAAGATCATCCTTGATGTCATGCAACGAAAAAATGCCGAAATGATCCTCGGAAATCACGAATACATGATGATCGAGGCCATTGATTACATCCGTAAGAACGAGTCGGAAGGAAAGACCAAAAAAGAAGATCTCGGTGAAGCTTTCACTCCCGTAGACCTCTGGTTCCATCCCGCAAACGGCGGTAAACCTACATATAATGCTTTCTGCAGGCTTGAGAAAGAAACCCAGGATAAGATAATGGATTATCTCAAGAGTCTGCGTCTTATTAAAAGAGTCACCGTAGACGGTAAGCATTATCATATCTCTCACTCCTACTCCGTCGGATACAAATTCGGTAAGGAGCTCTTCTACAAGGACGCACTTGTTGACGCAGAATCCGTTGTATGGGATTCACTTGTCGATGACAGGCCTCCAATCGATATGCTCGAGCACGACTGGTTCGCATATCCCGATGATACATACATAGTCGGTCATGTATTTACCCAGAGACTCGGATGCATGGATGATAAAGGGCGCGGTAAGATCTGCAGAGTGCAGAGACGAGGCGGAATCGATGTTGTCGATCTCGACTGCGGAATGGCTCTCAATTCAAGATCCAGCAGGATCGGATGCTTTGAACTGGGCACCGAAAAAGAAATATACGTAACATATAAGTAAGATGACTGGGTCACCAGCTCACCTCTATCTTATGCTCTCCAGCTTCAATTCCGGGAACCATTAATAGAGCACCGGCATATCTGCCTGTAGCAGCCGGCATTCCGTCTATAAGCACCTGAATATCATCAGAGTAAGGAATTGTAAGAAGCAGGGCTCTCCCTTCCTCAGGAGCTGTCAAACGGCCTTCTATCCTCTCTGAATTCATTCCCGTAATATATAATTTCTCTCTGTTCAAAGATTCATATATTTCTTCAATCTTATCAGCATCAATCGCATACAGATAAGCTTCTCTGTAATCATCGGTTCCTTCAATGACCAAAGTTATATCAGTGTCAGTTTCATACCTTCCAAGTCTGATATTGTATGCCTTCTGATATCCGGTGAAAACGGCAATAACTCTGTCATTAACCGATACGATAACAGTATCGGATTCCGATTTACTCTCATAATCAAGATCCGATTCATTAAGGAGTTCAAAATTCAGATAAACATTCTTCCCGGCAGGGGCGGTAAAGGTTATCTCTCGCCTGTAACTGTCAGCAAGAACAGGCTCTTCCGAGTCAGGGTTAAAGCCTACAACCGGTACGTTCCTGACATCTTCTGAATAATCGAGCTTTTCAAGATATATTTCATCGCTACCCATAATACCGTTCAGGAACAGATTCTGATTATCAAATGGATTAATGCCGAAATCTTCAGGATAAATCGACCCGGCAGCCAAATAACCAAGTCCCAGAGAATATGGATTCCTGCTGAGGGTAGCAAATCCGTTAGATGTTATATATTCATAACCCGGATCAGCATGATCTTTATGGATCATATAATCAATGCCAAAGAGCATATCGGTAAGGATGGTGGATCCTTCGTCACATGCTTTGTAATGGTACTGAAGAAGTCCGAGAGCCTTGTAAAGTTCAAGCATTTCCGGATCATATGAAGATGAGAAATAATCCATTCCGTTATACCCAAGAAGCATGGGATCATTTGATGTAAACTCATAGTCCTTGGAAATCCGGCACAGATTCATGTTATCTGACTGAGCGTATGCCACAAGGTCTGCCGTTGTATCAATGAAAAATCTGTAATCGGAACGTGATGCGGACGGAAGTGTCTTAAGGTCCATATCAATCTGTCTGTATCCGTTAAAAACAAGGCAGGCTGAAACAGTGATAAGAATCAGCCCTTGATACTTTAATTTAAGATCAACATGTCTGATCCCCTCAGCAGCAAGTACCATCAAAAAGAATACAAAAAGAAATGCAAATCTGTGAGGATATGCTACGGGGTCTCTGAACATATGCCAGATACGGTACATGGGTCTGAACATAAAGCTGCAGATAAATACAGCAATGATAAAGAGCGAAACCGTCAAACTACCCTTATCACTCTTCTTTTTATATATCGAATAAACAGCAAGACAAATTACCACAATAGAGCAATACACGGAAGGTCCGCCTTCACTGTATAAGCCGCCGAAACTCCCGCATATGAATTGTTTTATTAACACTAAAGGTCCGGTAACAATAAACTTCCCGGTAGAGTAAACGCCTGGGTCAGATGCTTTGCCGCGGATAAGTTCGGTAATGACCGGCATAAGTATTAATCCTGCAGCGGCGGATCCGATAAGAGAATAAAGAACAAATCTCCATAATCTCACTAACAAAGATTTACTGAATTTACCGTTTTCAAAAATGATATATACGGCATACATGATCAGAAACAGGCATACCATATATGCGGAATAATAATGGGTCAAAATGCAGAAAAAAAGCAGGCAAGAATATATTATCCCTCTAAAGAAGATCTTATTCCTTCCGTCGCAAAGCAAGAGTTTTTCCAGACTGACGGCAATAAGCGGAAGCCAGAAAAGAGTGTCCAGATACATGGGCAATATGAAAAAAGTAACTGCCGCTGAAGAAAGAGAATAACAAAGAGAAAGGATCAGAATCTTAACAGGTTCTTTAACACCTTTATACAGAGCAAAATATGAAAAAGATGCTGCCAGCAATCCCGCCTTAATTACATCTATTAAAACAATTACATCAGGCAGCGAAGATACATCAAATAACAGATATATAAACGATAAAGGTGATGCAAGGTAATATGCTATAAGACCTGCAAGAGGTGTTCCGAGAGATCCTTCAAATGTATATTTAAGATTCGAAAGAGACCCGATCCTGCTCATATAAGCATAGAAAGAAACAAACTGTTCTTTCATATCAAATATCAGAAGTGTTCTCTCACTCCCCGGATATATCCCGGAAACGACAAATATCACGGCAGCAAGTAATGCCGCCGTGATAAAAGATACGGGAATTATTGATAACGACTTCTTATTCATCGAGCCTTTTTCCTGATAAGGATCAAAAATACACCGGTAAAAACAAGCATGCCGCAGACAATCCATCTTGCAGTGCTTACAGACATGATACGGTCTTTAAATGAATTATCGGAAGCTGTAACAGAAGGGCCACCGGAATCTGCTCTCAATGTAACTTCCGAAGTGATGATCTCGGAATCACTCAGGTCTTCTCCTGTTGAACAAAGAGCAAATACGCTCAGGTGGTAAGCAGTAAATCTCGCATAGGATATACCGTTGTTACTGACTATGGTAACGGGAATATCTTCCAGCTGTCCGTTTCTGTCAACAGTCAGTGCAACAAGCTTCTTACCTTTCAGATTATCCGGAACGGGAATGGCTACTTCAAGTCCCTGATTTCCGAGCTTGGTGATCGGAATATTCGATGAATCGGTAAGCACTAGCTCGTATAAAGCCTTGTCTCCGTTGTATTTGCCGTTCAGAAAATCATTAGCCCTGTTTAAACTAATGTCAAACTCTGCCGATGAATCAAGAGGTGTAACACTTAAGGTAAATGCTCTGTCGGCACCGTCAAGATATGCCTCACAACCATCAAGCCCTACGACCGTAACGCCTGCATTATCCTTATCTTCCGAAGAAGGTCTGAATCCGGAATTGGATAATCTCTGAGTGGTTTCTTCATAAGTGATATTAAGCCCGGGTACTGTATCAAGATCATCAAAAGCACCGACACCGATATTTACTATTCTGTCCGGAATATCATGAATGCTTATCGGGGTACCCGCAAAAGCCCTGTCAAGGATCTGACTTTCATTTCCGCCAAAAGAAACAGATTCCAGATTAGAGCATCCCATAAACGCTTCTTCCCCGATACTCAAAAGAGTTGAAGGCAGGGACAAAGTCTTCATGGATGTAACATCCTTAAAGCAGCCTGCTGCAATGATCCTGACACCTTCAGGAATGGTAACATTGGTACTATGACCTCTGTAGGCAATAAGAGCACCGCCACTTACGAGGAAATCACCGCCCGATGCATTAAGGTTATCATCGAGATTATTATTGATGTTGCCCACTGTTGAAAGGAATTCTTCCACCCAGGGAGTACCGCTAAATGCATAGGGTTCGATCTTCATGATGCTCTGAGGCAGGCTTACGCTTCCCAGCCTCGCACAGTGATAAAATGCACCGTAATCGATCTTCTGAACTCCTTCAGGAAGAGTTACGGATACAACATCGGTTCTCGAGAAAGCAAACTGTCCTATCTCGGATATTCCCGAAGGAAGGCTCATATTCTCAAGGTCACCCGACATATAATATGCCTTATCGGCGACTATTTCAGAATCGACGATCGTATATTTGGGAATCGACGAAGAATATATAACCGTCTCCGAAGGAATGTTTACAGAGGTATCTTCGGCAGTTTCCGGTGCAGGACTTCCTTCGATAACATGCAGTGCGGAGTTATCCATGAAAACAACCGCAGTATTTCCAACTACATGTGTCTGTCCGTATACATTCGTATTCTGGTTATAAGCAACCGCTGTATATGTGCCGTCAGGTCTCTGAGATATCTCATACTGAGTGGTATATGCACCGGGCTCGTCCTGCTCTTCTTCCTGATCATCATTCGAAGTTTCATCATTTCCCGATACATCTGTCGTATCTTCTGTATCCGACGGCTTAGGATCATCCAGGCGTCCTGTATCTTCATACACCGGGAACTGGGCCTGTCTTACATAAAATCCCTTTGCATATTCCCAGGCATATGATCCTTCGGGAGCAAAAATAACAAGTTTGTAGCACCCATCGAATGCTGATTCATGTATATTATGAGTTTTTTCAGTAATGGTAACTGATTCAAGATTAACATCATCTTCAAATGCATAAATACCTATCGAAGTGACATTTTCGGGGATATTTACAGAAACAAGCCCCATGCAATTTGCGAAAACGAAATCATCGATCTTATTAAGTCCTGTTCCGATGATCACGGTTTCAAGATTATCGCAGTCCCAAAAGGCATACTCATTAACCTTCCTGACGCTGTTAGGGATCGTGACTCTGCGGATATTATCATTATCTCTGAATGCATCCGTAGCGATCTCTATTACGCCTGAAGGAATGACTACATCTGTTCTTGTTCCGTTGTAAGAAAGGAGTGTTCCGGAACCCGATATAGAAAACTCGGGGACGGATGCAGCATCCGCCCCCAGAGGAGGAAGCTGCAGCACGAGCAAAGCGGATACGATCAGGATCACTCCGAACAGCTTTCTGATTCTTTTCATCTTAAATCCTTATCAGATTTATCATTTACGAACGTTTCTGTTATTACCGTTATCAGCCTTGAGAGGCTTAAGGTTCTTCTTATCCTTCATCAGGAAGAGAACGATCGATATAGCAAAGAGAGCTATAGATATGAACCACTTGGGATGGATGAAATCGGCGGTCTTAGGGGTATTATCGAGAATACCCGTTCCGTTACCGGATCCGTCCGAGCCCGAAGTCATTTCAACGGTATTTACATATATTACATAAGGTGAGAAATGAGTACATGTAAAGGTTACACAAGGCACTCCGTTAATGGTCGTAAATCTGGCATTAAGGCCATCAATCTCACCGTTGGTAACTACTGCAACCTTATTGTTTGCGGCATACTGGATCATTGAATCGGGAAGAGGTAACGTGATGGTTATGGTAAGTCCCGACGTGTCATGAATCTGAGTGGTACCTGCCGCATCATAAAGGCTTATATCCATAGGGAAGTAGATAAGATTATCCACACTTCCGTACTTTTTAAGAAGTGCATCAAGTATCTGTCTTTCTGCGGTCTGGCTCTGTGTGATCTTGATGGTGAAATTATCGGTTGAACCGTTAACCGTAGCCGATACAACACCGGTGTTGGAAAGTCCGTTCTTCTCGATAACCACGGTCGTTCCGCTGCTTCTTGCAACATTACCGGTTGAAGGCCAATAATTGGTATTGCCGTTATTTCCTCCGCCCGAGCCCGTTCCGTTAGAACCGTTATTGTTATTGCCTGAAGTGGAAGCAACAAAGTTAGCGGTTACGGTAACATTCTCCGAAGGCATTGTCAGTACAGTCGCAGACATTACCTTGGAAGCGATGGGAACATTTGTCGGTGATACGGTCCAGCTGCTGAACTGTGTTCCCGTCTTGGCATCATTAGCCTGGATTATTACCTGAGATCCGGGTTTGTAACTTCCGGAACCCGATCCGTTAACAACGGTAAGCGTATAGTAAGGTCCGGTGTAATTGGGATCGGGAGTATTGGGATCCACATAATCCGAATTAGCAACCATCGTGAAACGAAGATTCTTATCGATGGTAACTGCCGTAGGATCGGGTGACCACTTACACTGCTTATAACCATCGGGCATTATAAGGTTGGGAGGTGTAGCACCTGCTTCAAGCGTAAGAGTCTGATATACGGTTACACCGTCGGAATAATAATATGTAGCGGTGTAGGAAGTAGCAGTTCCGTTATTATTGCCTTCCGAAGGAACAAGTATGAAGTTCTTGTCGGAATTCATAACGGTTTCCGAAGGCTTAGGTGACCACTCATATCCGCTGTATCCGGTAGGAATTGCAATATTGGGAGCAGTATCTCCGTCATGCAGTTCTACCGTGCTGAAAAGAGTGCTTCCGTCCGCCATGTAATATCTGGCAATGCGTGTTGCACCGGTATTTCCGCCATTTCCGCCATTATTGGATTGATAATTCGGACGGAATACAATTACCGAATCATCAGTACTGCTTATAGTTACCTGTGAAATAGTAAAGGTATTATTGTTCCTGGGGTCAATGGGAGTCCAATTCTGGAATGTATAACCATCCTTGCTGGGTACGATACCGGCAATTCTGTTTTCATTGATAAAATATACAGTATTTTCGTAATCATCCAGCTTGGATTCTACAGTAATTCCATCAACCAAAACTCCAATGTCAGACCGGGTAACAGGATCTACATCCATAAAAGTAGCTGTATAGGTCTTTTCAACAATACCTTCGTAAACAGCCTGCAGCTGAATATCGGAATGAATTTCAAACTTATCTCTGTAGTTATAGGTTTCATCTGTATTATCACGATTCTCGTAATAGTTGAAAATAAAACCTTCGGAGACAGCACGCAGAGGATCGAGCACAGTTACGGTATCACCTTCTATGTACTCTTCCGTCGTGCGGATTGTTCTCTTTGTTGCATCAACAGAGTCATAATCCCAATATGTTACATAGTAATGAACGATGGGAACAATAGCCTCTACAATATATTTTCTGTCTTTGAAGAATCCATACGCAGTGCTTGGAGTCGTAACATTTCCGTTATCATCCGTCTCGGCAGGAGCAAAAACAGTTATATTATCATTCTTGCTGTAATTTGTTCCGTGGTCAATACCGGTTGAGAAATCATAAGTAGTTTGGATCAGGTTAAGACCTGTTTCCAATCCGTTTAAATCACCGTCATTAACAGTAAGATTGGAAAGTGTTGATCCTCTGAAAGCAAATTCTTCGATCTTTCTGCAACCGTCAGGAAGATAAACTGAAACAAGATTGTCACAATCATCAAAAGCAAACGACGGCAAGCTGCTGATATGAGAGCTTTCGAGATTGGCAATCTGTACATCGGTATCAGCAAACGCTTCTTCAGCTATTGCTGTGATTCCGGTAACTTCAGAAGTCTGAATGGTCTTAGAACTTCTTCCTCCAAGGAACTCAACAATCGAATATCTGTTACCCGAAGAATCAAGTGCATAGATAATTCCGTTAGCTGTGGTGTAGTAAGGATTATCGCCAAACTTTACATTGTTTAAACTGTTGCAAAGTCTGAAAGGAGCAAGTCCGATGGTGGTAGTATCTGCAGAGATTGTAACATCATTCAGTTTAACATCACCAAGGAATGCATGATCCTTGATCTCGTTAACACCGATAAGTTCAACAGTCTCGAGATTTTCACATTTTGAAAATGCCTGTTCTCCGATCGTATCGACATGCTGGTTTACGGCTACATTTTGCAGATTGGTACATCCATAGAATGCGTAATCGGGAATCGAAATATTACCGTTACCGGCTAATGTTATGGAGGTAAGACCGGGGCATCCCGCAAAATCACCCTTAGTGGGATCAACGGTCACAATACCGTCAAATGTAACATCAATTGTATTGGAGCCGTAAACAAGCTCATTATATGAACTTCCGCCGGGAGTGACATCAACATCAAGCTCAGTAAGACCTTCCGAAACAACGGCGATCTTATTCGAAATGGATGTATTCCTGTTAAACAATCCATCCTCAATGGATCTGACACCGCTCGGAATGGTCAAAGTCTCACAAACTGCTTTTAACTCATAATCGAAGGAAGTATTAAGGGCAGCAGGATTAAATGAACTTATGGCACTCTTTTCATTATCTGTCAGATACCAGGCTGTTGAATAATTGCCTATAGTTGAGCCTGTAGGGAAATCCGTAAGCTCGGCACATCCCTTGTCAGGATTGTACTTAACTTCAAGTAAAGTAGGGAATCCGGAATAAATAATGGGCCATGCGCGATTCTGAAGCTTATGATTGAATCTTCCGCCATCACTCATCGCATAATTAAACGGTGTAGAATTTTCTGAGATGGTAGTGACAAAGTATAATTGTTTTGCCGGATTATTATTTGCATCTACTGCAGGCTTGGGATCGGATTCTGCCCCCTGAGTAAGGAATGCATTTGTTCCTATCTGAACACTGTCATTTCCGAAATAAACATACTGAAGATTAATGCAGCCCTGAAAAGCCCTGTCCCCAATGATATTGATCGTGGAAGGGAGTCTGACGGTTGTAAGATTCTTCAGATTTAAGAATTTCTCAGCAGGGATCTCATTGATATAGTACGGTCCGAAATGCTCTGGGAAACTCAGGGATTCAACTTTATGGGATGCATCTTCAACCGTAGCAAAGCCTACAAGACTGTTTGTGTTATCAACCTGATAGATTGCTTTTCCGTCACCCTCTTCGGTTACGGTTTTTTCGTAAAGTTCTTCACCATAGTATTTAAATGTAAATTCGTAGCCCTTATCCATGCTCTGGCATGTAGCATGAAGAGCACCAACACCAATATTGGGTCTGGTCGCACCTGCAGGATCGACACCTTCAAAATAGAACGAATCGCTGGTAAGGATGTCATGGAAATTCTTCAGGGTGAACTTACATGCAGGATAAGAAGGAGTTCCGGATGTAGCATTGTGAGTATCATCAACAAATGTTACAAAGGGGCTGAGAACGGTGATCCTCTCAAGTGAAGGACAATCCTCAAAAATATTAATGGAAATCTCTCTCTTATTGTTAAGAGAATAACCTGATCCCAAAGCGGTACCCATAGTAACTTCCCTAAGTGAGGAACATCCGTAGAAAAGATGGTTTCCCACCTGAGTCAGAGCGGATCCATTACCCGTAGGATCAGAGCTGATATCACCCGTAAGGTCAATCGAAGTAAGCGCTGTATCATTTTCGAATACACCGTCACAAAGAAGATTTATCTGATGAGGCACATAGAATGAAGCAAGTGAAGGGCAGTTGGCAAATGCATATGCACCGATGACCGCGATACGGGGATCTGAATCCATATTAACGGTTGTAAGAGCCCTGCATCCGTCAAAAGCATGATTTCCGATAGCAAGAAGCTGATTGGAAAAATCAATCGAATTTAAAGCTACACAGTTATAGAAAGCATAGTCCCCTATACCTTCCATTGAGCCCGGGATATAAAGATGTTTGATATTTGCACCCTTTGTTCCCGCAAAAACACCGTTATCCTTATGCTCATCGTCTATAGGCTGGGTAGAAAGGACATAGGTGCTAGTTGCTGTATCATATTCGGAAAACTGGTTTGCGATATATTTAACAGGAATATCATCGACATACTGGTGAGCAGAATCCGCACAAGCCTTAAAGGTGTATGAACCGGGAGTTCCGTCACGGTAATAAAGGGAATCCTTAGGGAATGCATTCCAGGTGGATTCAGTACTTGCGGTACAGGGATAATATCTGACGTTCTCAATCTTATATGAATATGTATAGCTTATAAGCTGTCTGGTTGCCGGATCATCACTGTCATAGTTTTCCGTAACACTGTTCTGGAATACACCGATCTCATCGGGTTCAACTGTCTGATAGTAACCGGGATTAGCTCTGTATGCATCAGGTACATAAGGCTGGATTGTAGAATAAACCGTGCTATCTCCATCGGTATATTTACCGATATAGGGAGCAAGGGGATTTGTATCACCTACATTTACGGTTACATCAAGTGAAATGAAAGTATTGGTATCTCTGTAGAAAAGAAATTCATTCGAAACATTGGTAAGACAATAACCCTCAACATCCGATATCTTACGGAAGCTTCGAACAGTATCGGGAATGGTAAGATTACCATTGGCATCAACGGCACCCGAAGCATTATAGCCGGTGATGATGGCGAATTTAGCAGCATTACCGATTTCATCAACACCCTGGGAATTTATATATGCAAAATAATAAGTCTGATCTGCAGTCGTATAGATAGTGGATCCGGCCTGAATAACAGGTATCTCGCTTACAGGAGTCTTGGCCGTGCCCGTACCTGACTGTAATATATAGTATTCGGGAGCAATGACGCCGGTACAGGAGTTGGCAGCTTCAGCCTGACCTCCCGCATAAGATCCGGTAGGTATTGCAGCAACAACAATACTGGATGCCAGGAAAAGCGCACCCAATGTCTTGCGTACAGACCTCTTCAGTCTTCTCGTTTTCTTTTTCATCAAAGGTTACCCTCCGTATGTTCGAAAAACTAATTAATCCTTCTGGCCACAACGGCGAATCTTCCGTTCTTCTCTTCATAATCGCAGGTTGAAAGGGTCAGCAGATGATCCCCCCACACTGCGGTAACTCCTGTGTCATACAGGGACATGGAAGCCATTTCGTTCATATACGAATTAAATTCCTCCGCCCCGTTTGCATCTATAAACTGATAATACTTAAAAGAAATATCATCATCGGTCTTGAGTGAAGTCCTGAACGCAAACATAACCTCATACTCACCGTGCTCATAGATGGTATCGAACTTAAACGTCTTATGAGTCAGGTAAAAATTGTAATCCTCGTATTTAACGAGATTTCCGAACATATTACCGCTCATCATGTGATGGCCGTAAAGGATCAGATTATCCGAAGGCTTTATGGCATCACAGTTGCAATCCATAAATATGCAGCCGTTTTTGTCGTTTTCCTGATTAAACCCATGGGTCAGGTAGTATTCATTATCGACCGTCTGCATAACGGGCAGACTTAAAGTAGCCCCATTTATACCTATATCGGCTATTTCGAGCCATCCGATTAGTCTTTTGTTCTTATTATATATATCTAAATATTCCGGAAGGATGTCAGGGGTCTCCGTTTCATCGACATAATGAATGATGGGGCCGCTTCCGTCACCGACATCATTACCGTTACCGGACTGAGATTCTCCGACAGCCTGATCTCTCAGATTGGCCAGAAGATCGGTCGTACTGGATGATCTTTGCTTGGAGATATTGTAAATTGCGATATACAGAATGCAGGCTGCGGCTACAAAAAGAGATGCAAAAAGAATGATCCTTCTCGTCTTCTCCTGCCGTTCAAGAATCTTTCTTGCCTGTGCATCAAGCTCTTCATCAGGCTTAAGGTCCTTCTTGACGGTGGTTCTCTTAACATTTACACGAAGATCCTGTTTCTCCTCGGAAGCTTTCTCTTTCTTTTCCATCGAAGCGATCATACCGTCTACTTCTTCGATGAAATCCTCTCCGAGAACCGTACCGAAATTAATCCTTCCGCTATGAAGTTTCCTGGATAAGAGCTTCAGATCCGAAAGCGACATGTTATCCATCGAGCCTTTGATCCTGTCGATCGCGGCTTTATCCGCATTTGCTGCAGAGATTTCTTTGTCGCCCCGGAACTTTCTGCCCTCTATTATTACGATCTTGTCCATTAAGATTATTTAACTACGAAGTTAACAAGCTTGCCGGGTACGTAGATCTCCTTTACGATTTCTTTGCCTTCGATCTTGGCTGCTACGGTTTCCTTAGCTCTTGCGATCATGGTCTCCTTGGAAGCATTTCTGTCCTCTTCGAAGGTTCCGCGAAGCTTGCCGAGAACCTGAACAGCGATGGTAACGGTGTCTTCAACGCACTTAGCTTCATCATACTCGGGCCACTTAGCCTGATATACTCTTCCTTCAAAGCCTTCGATGCTCCAAAGTTCCTCGGTGATGTGAGGAGCAACGGGATTGAGGAGAAGGAGGAAGGTCTTAAGATCAGCCCTGGTAATGCTTCCTGCCTTATAAAAATCATTGATAAGGCTCATAAGAGCAGCGATACCGGTGTTGTACTTAAGCGTCTCAAAATCTCCGGATACTTTTCGGATAGTCTGGTGGATCTTAACTTCAAGATCCTTGGAGTACTCATCTCCGTCAGTTACGATATCCTGAAGCTTCCATACTCTGTCGAGGAATCTTCTGCAGCCCTGAACGCCTTCCATGCTCCAGTTTGCCGCCTGATCGAAAGCACCGATGAACATCTCATAGGTTCTGAGAGTATCTGCACCGTACTCTTCGATGATATCGTCGGGATTAACGACGTTACCGCGGGACTTGGACATCTTCTCACCGTTTGATCCGAGGATCATTCCGTGAGAAGTACGCTTTGCATAAGGCTCCTTGGTAGGAACGATTCCCTGATCATAGAGGAATCTGTGCCAGAATCTCGAATAGAGAAGGTGAAGGGTCGTATGCTCCATTCCTCCGTTATACCAGTCAACGGGAAGCCAGTACTTAAGAGCTTCCTGTGAAGCAAGTTCCTTATCATTCTTAGGATCGATATATCTGAGGAAATACCATGATGATCCTGCCCACTGAGGCATGGTATCAGTCTCACGCTTAGCGGGGCCTCCGCAGCAGGGACAGGTAACATTTACCCACGAATCCATGGCAGCAAGGGGTGATTCGCCGTTGTCTCCGGGCATGTATGACTCAACCTCGGGAAGCTCAAGGGGAAGATCTTCTTCCTTGAGAGGTACATATCCGCACTTATCGCAGTGGATAATGGGAATAGGCTCACCCCAGTATCTCTGACGTGAGAAGACCCAGTCACGAAGCTTATAATTGGTCTTGGCATGACCGATTCCTTTTTCCTCGAGGAACTCGGTAATCTTCTTCTTAGCCTCAGCTACAGAAAGTCCGTTAAGGAAGCCTGAGTTAACCAGCTTTCCTTCCGCTACATCGGTATATACCTGCTCGGTTACGGGCTTGTCACTTCCTGCAACTACTTCGATGATGGGAAGGTTAAACTTCTTGGCAAATTCCCAGTCTCTTTCATCATGTGCGGGAACGGCCATGATGGCTCCGGTTCCATAGCTCATAAGTACATAGTCGGAGATCCAGATAGGAATCTCTTTATCATTAACGGGATCGATAGCGGTGAGTCCGTTTAAGCAGACGCCGGTCTTATCCTTGGCAAGCTCGGTTCTCTCGAAATCAGACTTTCTGGAAGCCTCTTCGCGATACTTTACAACATCATCATAATTGGTGATGCGGTCCTTATACTTCTCAATGTAAGGGTGCTCGGGGCTCATAACCATGTATGTGGCACCGAAAAGAGTATCAGGCCTGGTGGTATAAACGGTAAGCTTATCCTCGGTACCGGTAAGCTTAAAGTCTACCTCGGCACCGGTTGAACGTCCTATCCAGTTTCTCTGCTGGGTCTTAACACGCTCGATATAGTCAACGCTGTCGAGACCCTCAAGAAGCTTGTCTGCATATTCGGTGATCTTGAGCATCCACTGGGACTGCATCTTACGAACTACGGGAGCTCCGCATCTTTCGCAGACACCGTTTACAACTTCCTCGTTGGCAAGGCCGACCTTACATGAAGTACACCAGTTGATAGGCATCTGGGTCTTATAAGCAAGTCCTGCATTGAACAGCTTAAGGAAGATCCACTGAGTCCAGCGATAATATCCGGGATCGGTGGTATTTACTTCTCTGTCCCAATCGAATGAATAACCGATGGAATGAAGCTGCTCTTTGAAACGTGCAACGTTATTCTTTGTAACGATCTTGGGATGAATCTTATTCTTGATGGCATAGTTCTCGGTGGGAAGACCGAATGCATCCCATCCCATGGGGAAGAGAACATTATATCCCTGCATACGACGCTTTCTGGAAACTATGTCAAGTGCGGTGTAAGGACGGGGATGTCCCACATGAAGTCCCTGTCCCGAAGGATAAGGGAATTCTACAAGCGCATAATACTTGGGCTTGGAAAAATCATTGGTTGCGGCGAAGGCTTTCTCATCGTCCCATACCTTCTGCCACTTGGGCTCCACACTGTGATGATCGTAAACGGCTGCCATTTTTTCATACTCCTATTTCATAAATATTTGCGCAATTGGGCATAAATACCCATAATTTATTTAATTTTATTACATAATAAATGCAAACGCAAGGATTAATAGCGCCTTAACCACAACATCTAGTGTACGTCAAAAAATCCCCCACCTAAGGTGGGGGATTTTCTAATTATCTTATTCTGTTATATTGCCCTCCGCAACCTTCTGTGCTCTGGCTGCAACTTCAGCTTCCTGAACATCCGAAGGAGCCTGCTCATATCTGGCGAATTCGAATGAGTAATCACCCATACCTGCTGTCATGGATCTGATCACGGTTCCGTATCCGAAGAGCGAGCTTTCGGGGATCTCAGCCTCGATAAGAGTCTTGCCGTTTCCGGCAGGATTCATTCCGAGTACTCTTCCGCGTCTCTTGTTAAGATCTCCCATTACGTCTCCGGTATTCTCATCGGGAGCAGTGACCTTGAGAGTCATTATGGGCTCGAGGAGAACGGGCTTAGCCTTCATGAAGCCGTCTCTGAATGCCATTGAAGCTGCTGTCTTGAATGCCATTTCGGAGGAGTCAACGGGATGATATGATCCGTCGTAAAGGACTGCCTTAACTCCGATAACGGGATATGCTGCAAGAGGTCCTCTTCCGACTGACTCTGCAATACCCTTTTCAACAGCGGGGAAGAAGTTCTTGGGAACCGCACCGCCGACAACTTCCTGATCAAATACATAAGGTGTATCGGGATCTTCAGAGGGACTGAACTTCATCTTAACGTGTCCGTACTGTCCGTGTCCGCCGGTCTGCTTCTTGTATTTGGCTTCAACGTCGGCCGTTCCTCTGATAGTCTCTCTGTATGCTACCTTGGGCTCCATAAGATCAATAACTACTTTGTACTCATTTTCAAGTCTGGACTTGATGATCTCAAGATGCATATCACCCATTCCGTAAAGGAGGGTCTGATGATTCTCCGCATCATTTACATTCTTCATTGTAAGATCTTCATGTCCGATCTTCTGAAGTGCCTGGGATATCTTATCGATATCGGCCTTGTCCTTGGGCTTATATCTCATGAAGGTATAAGGCTTGGAGATATCGAACATACCGAACTTAATGGGATTAGCCTTGGTTGAAAGGCTGTTACCGGTGCGGGCCTGGCTGAGCTTGGCAAGTGCTCCGAGGTCGCCGGCATGTAGCTCGGGAACTTCAATGGGCTTATTTCCCTGGAGGACATAAAGTCTTCCGATCTTCTCTTCGACATCCTTATCAATGTTGTAAATAAGGTCATCCGTCTTAAGAACACCGGAGTTAACCTTGATAAGGCTGTACTTACCGATGAAGGGATCGACGATGGTCTTCCATACATAAGCGGACTTAGCCTTGGAGAAGTCATAATCACAGTTATAGATCTCACCGGTCTTGGTTGCGATACCTGCGACGGTTCTGACATCGGGACCTGGGAAGTACTTGATGACGTCATCAAGAAGTGCATAAGCACCCTTACAGGTGATGGATGAACCCATTGTAACGGGAACGATGCTTCCGTCGCAGATATTTGCTCTGAGAGCAGCCCTGATCTCGGCATCGGAGAACTTCTCACCGGAGAAGTATCTGTCCATCATTTCCTCTGATGTCTCGGCAACAGCTTCCATGAGGGACTCTCTGTACTGCTCAAGATAAGGCTTATTGTAATCGGGAACATCAGTGGGAACTACATCCTTGCCCTGCCACATCTGGCCCTGCTCGGAAACAATATTTACGTATCCTACGAGCTCTTCGTCTTTTCTGATGGGAAGGTGAAAAGGAGCAATCTTTTTGCCGTAGAGTCCGATCAGATCTTCAACTACCTGACGATATGATGCGGTGTCCACATCCATGTTAGATACATATATGATCCTGGGAAGCTTATATTTCTCACAAAGATCCCATGCTTTTCTGGTTCCTACTTCAACACCGCTTCTTCCGTTTACAACTATAATAGCTGCACCGGCTGCGGATACCGCTTCTTCTACTTCACCGACAAAATCGAAATATCCAGGGGTGTCGATGATATTTATCTTGTGATCCTCCCACTCTACGGGAATTACGGATGCTGAGATTGAAAAACCTCTCTTCTGCTCTTCTTTGCCGTAATCGCTCAGAGTATTTCCGTCTGCCACGGTACCCATACGGGATGTAAGACCTGTGATGTAGCCGAAACTCTCTGCGAGAGTCGTTTTTCCGCTACCGCCGTGACCAAGCAGAACAACGTTGCGGATCTTATCTGTGGTATAAACTTTCATGAGGACCTCCTAAAATGGTATTTGTGCAAATTTTACAAATATTCTGAAAATTTATAAAATCGCACATACATATTTTACAGTAAATCGGTTTCTGTCGCAATACAAAATATCGTTTTTTAAATTGTTAATATATAATAAAAAAGGGCTTGTATAAGCCCTTTTTCTCAGATTCCGTGCAGTATATAACCTTTTCCATGAAGTATCTCCGCTGCCTTGGTCTTGGATGCCTCGTCCCAGAATCCGACAGTCATATCACCGCCGATGTATTCGCGGTTATGCTGGATACCGATATTTTTAATGTTGATACCGTTTACCGCAAGGATCGTGGCAACGGATGCGATGGCACCGGGTTCATCGGAAATGTCGATTGAGAATTTATGTGAATCCTTGATGGGACCTGCGCTCAGAGTATTGAAGGAATTTCTGTAGGTTCCGGCATCATCGAATAGATCCGAGATATAATCCCCGTCAAGATCATCAACCTTCTCTTTTATCTCGGAGAGCCTGTCTATAAGATCACCCAATAATCCGGAGATATTAACTTCGTTTGATAAACAGATCTCTTTCCACATCGCAGGCGATGAAGAAGCAACTCTCGTAATATCCTTAAATCCGCCTGCGGCAACGGTTTTCATAAGTCCGTCGCTGTAGTCGTTATTCTTGACAAGCTCTACAAGCGCTGCAGCTGCAAGATGAGGAATATGGCTTACACCCGCAACTATCCTGTCGTGTTTTGCGGCATCCATGATGATGGGAATTGCGCCGACATTCTCTGCAATCTCCCTGATCACTTCTGCCTTCTTATCTCCCTCTTCGAAAGGAGTAATAATATAATATGCATTTCTGTACAGATCCTTGGATGAGGCGATGTAACCAGTTCTCTCGGATCCTGCCATGGGATGTCCGCCGACAAAGTTAGCTTTAAGCCCCGCATCCTCAGCAGCTTTCATGATAGACCCCTTAACGGAGCTTACATCCGTAACAATGGTATTTTCCGAAACGAAAGGTGCCAGCGTCCTAAGAGCTTCCGCATTTGTAATAACCGGAAGGCACAGGAATATTACATCGCAGTCTTTAAATCCTTCGCCTATTTCCGTAACGGCAATGTCAACAACGCCGTCCGCCCTGGCATCCTCAAGAGCCTTGGGACTCCTGTTATAAGCTACGATAACATTTTCGGGATCGTGATTTTTAAGCGCCCTTGCAAGCGAGCCGCCTATAAGTCCGAGTCCTATAAATCCGTATTTACTCATCTGTTCTTCTTCCGGTCTTTAATGATATATATTGCAAAACAAAACAAGGCGCTTCCGATTGTATCAAGCAAAACATCCCAAACGGAAGCATATCTTCCCGGCACGAAATATTGATGAAATTCATCGAAGCCGGCAAGAATAAACACCAGGGTATTACACAAAAGGTAAAGAGTTCTTCCTTTTCCGCCCTGTTTTCTGAACTGCGCGATGACAGGTATAAACGTTCCGGTAAAAAGTAAACCGAGAATTCCGTATTCCGTCAAATGTGCAAGTTTTCTCAAAGGGTGCTCGAAGTATCCTGCAAGAGTCAGCACATCCGATGCATCGTGTTCCGAAAATGAACAGAAGAATTTTGCAATCCCTTCCGCAATCTCAAAACTCAGACTCCCGGATGTATCAGCATCCTGTGCGGAAAACCTGTTTATCACCAGAAAATAGAAAAAAAGTGCAAGCATAAAGAAAACAGCGCATCGCACTTTTTTCCGAAGCGGAGCATTTTTAAGAACTTTAAAATATGTTCTCACTTCTGGTTCATATTGGTGACGGTCTGATATGTAGCGATCCTCTGAGTTTCCATCTCGGGAAGGCCTACGAATGAGGAACCGTAGAAATACTCGTCACCCTTCTTCTCTATTCTGACGATCTCAAGGAAAGCATGAAGAACTTCCTTGGTCCAGATCTCAAGAAAGCTTTCATAAACGGCACCGATCTCAAGAGCCTTGTTGCAGGTGAATCCTACACCACCTTTGGATACGTCGGTAATGTCGATGGTAACTTCTTCACCGGCATCCTGAGAATCAAGTCTCTTGATCATCAGCTTAGAAGTAAGTTCCGATCTCTGGGAATGTCTCTTTTCCTCCATGTGTACCTCCTAGATAAATAAACATGCATCGCCGAAACTGAAAAATCTGTATCTCTCACGTACCGCTTCTTCATAAGCTTCAAGAACTTTCTCTCTGCCTGCGAAAGCCGATACGAGCATTACAAGAGTGGATTCGGGCAGGTGGAAATTAGTGATCAGCCCTTCCATTATCTTAAATTCATATCCGGGATAAATGAAAATATCCGTATCTCCTGAACCCGGTTTAACTATAAAACCGTCCCCGTCAGGATTCTTAACGGCACTGCTTTCAACCGTTCTGCAGCTTGTGGTTCCAACACATATTATTCTGCCTCCCGAAGCCTTCGTATCGTTAATGATCTTAGCCGTTTCAGGAGTTACCTCATAGCTTTCCGTATGCATCTTGTGATCGGTGATCACATCTTCTTTAACGGGTCTGAAAGTTCCAAGACCTACATGAAGAGTTACATACGCAAGCTTTACACCTTTTTCTTCGAGCTGTTTTAACAACTCAGGAGTAAAATGAAGTCCCGCCGTAGGAGCTGCGGCAGATCCGTCAAATCTGGCATAAACCGTATTGTATCTGGTCGGATCTGCGAGCTTATGTGTAATGTACGGAGGAAGAGGCATTTCTCCGAGCTTGTCGAGCACCTCTTCGAATATTCCGTCAAATTCAAATCTTACTATCCTGTTTCCGCCTTCGATGACATCAAGGATCTCAGCCTTTAATAGTCCGTCTCCGAAAACAAGACGCTGTCCGGGCCTGCAGCTCTTTCCCGGTCTTACAAGTGTTTCCCAGTCTGTTCCCGAAATTCTTTTAAGAAGCAGGAGTTCGACGGCGCCGCCTGTCTTTTCTCTCTGACCAAGTAATCTTGCGGGAATGACCTTGGTGTTATTAAGAACCAGGCAGTCACCCGGATTAATATATTCGATTATATCTTTGAATATTTTATGAGTACGTTCCCCGGTTTCTCTATTCACAACCAGAAGTCTCGATGAAGATCTGTCTTCGAGAGGATCCTGTGCGATAAGCTCCTTGGGAAGATCATAATAATAATCCGATCTGCGAAGTTCACTCATATCTTATAAATCCATGCCTTTGCAGAATGCTATATATCCTTTATAGGCTTCATATACATCTGCCTTTGAAGTAGCTTCCCAGGGTGAGTGCATATTGAGAACGGCAACACCGCAATCAATTACATTCATTCCATAAAGGGCAAGGATATAAGCTATGGTTCCGCCTCCGCCAAGATCTACTCTTCCGAGCTCTGCGAACTGATAAGCGATCTTGGCATCCTCAAATACTTTACGGATAGCTGCTACATATTCCGCATTTGCATCATTTGATCCGCTCTTTCCGCGTGATCCGGTGAACTTATTAAATACAACGCCTCTTCCGAGGAAAGATGCATTCTTCTTCTCAAATGCCGATTCGTAGTTGGGATCGACACCTGCGGATACATCGCTTGAAAGCATGCAGCTTCTTGCAAGTGCTCTCTTAAGATCAAGTTCAGACTTATACTCACCACAAAGGTTCATAACCTCTGCTACAGCATTTTCAAAGAACTTGCTTCTCATTCCGGTTGCGCCTACGGAACCGATCTCCTCTTTATCTACGAGGATGGTACAAACGGTTCTGTCACAGGCGGGAAGATCGAGCATTGCTCTGAGTGAGGTATAAGCGCATACTCTGTCGTCCTGACCATAAGAAAGGATCATGCTTCTGTCAAAGCCTGCTTCTCTTGCTCTTCCTGCAGGAACAACTTCAAGCTCTGCGGAAATGAAATCCTTCTCTTCAAATCCGTACTGCTCTTTAAGGATCTTGAGAATGGCATTCTTAACGGGCTCTTTCTCATCCTTCTTATCCTTGGTCTTAACATCATTACCGAAAACGATGGGCTTGTTTCCGATGATGACATCGAGGTCTTCACCCTCAACAACCTTGGATGCTTTCTTTTCCATCTGCTCCTGAGCAAGATGGATAAGAAGATCGGATACGAAGAAAACGGGATCGTCGGGATCTTCACCTACATTGATCTCAACGGTGGTTCCGTCGGTCTTGACTACCACACCGTGGATTGCAAGAGGAAGTGCCACGTACTGATACTTCTTGATGCCGCCATAGTAGTGAGTATCAAGGATTGCAAAATCATCCTTCTCGTAAAGAGGATTCTGCTTAACGTCCATTCTGGGGCTGTCGATATGTGCTCCGAGAATATTGATACCTTCGGAGAAAGGCTTCTTACCGATCTTGAACATAACAACGGACTTGTTCATCCAAACGGAGTATACCTTATCTCCTGCCTTAAGCTTCTTATTAGTCCCGATGAGCTTCTCAAGTTCAACATAGCCTTCTGCTTCAGCCATGTTGACGATCTCATCAACACACTCCCTCTCGGTCTTTCCGTTTGAAAGAAAGTCGATGTACTCCGCATTTATCTTCTCAAGCTTCTTAAGCTCTGCCTGTGAGTACTTATTCCAAATCTTATCGTATTCCATATAAAACTCCTTAGTGTCACGACAAAGTGACCTGATTAAATAGCTATTAACAGCCGGGGGTGGCGCGAATGCATGAGCTGTCGAGACTTCGGCGGAGCGAAGAAATGCGGCCGCCCGGCCCGAACGAAGTGAGTGGCCTCGCGTCATGAGTTTAAACATGCCTGGTGAAGCATTTCCGCCTGACGCCGAAAAGCGAGACAGTCATGCGTCGCGACAGGACCCCTGGCGTGACTTAGCTTCTCAGTTCAATACCAAGACTCTGAAGTCCATTGAGGATTTTCTTCATTGCAGCATTAACATCATTGTCCTCAAGAGTACGATCTTTGGCTCTAAATGTAAGTGAGTATGCAACGGACTTGAATCCCTTTGCAACCTGCTCGCCCTCGTAAATATCGAAGAGCTTGATATCCTCAAGGATCTTGCCGCCGCGCTGCGCGAAGATGGTCTCGATCTGTCCCGCAAGAACCTCGCTGGGAACAAGCATCGAGATGTCTCTGGTAACTGCAGGGAATTTAGCGATGCCTTCGTACTTGTGATCGAATGATACGAATCCCATGACCTCGGGCATATCAACTACTGCGATATAAACTCTGGTCTTGATGTCGTAAGCATTACATACGGCGGGATGAACCTCACCGAGATATCCGATGGTCTTTCCGTCGTACTTAATGAGAGCCTGTCTTCCGGGATGCAGGAAACTCTTTCCGGCATTTGGATCGTACTCTCTCTTTTTCTTCATGCCTACGGAATTGAAGAACTCCTCAACAGCTCCCTTCATGGTAAAGAAATCGCCCTTTCCGTAGAAGCCGAGGGTAAACTGCATTCTCTCATCGGGATAATCGGTAAGAGGAAGTGAATCCGCAACATAGATATTGCCGAGCTCATAGAGCTTAACTTCTGCATTTCTGTGGTTGTAGTTATTGGCAAGGCAGTTAAGCATTCCGTTAACGGAGATCGTTCTCATAACAGAGAAGTCTTCTCCGAGAGGATTGCTGATTCTGATAGCCTGTCTCTCCTTAGCATCTGCAGGAAGATTAAGCTTATCGAATACCTTGGGGCTTTCAAATGAATAGAAGTAGGTCTGTGAGAATCCGCACATCTCGGCAGTCTCACGTGCCTTCTCTTCAACACGATTCTTAAGTCCGAGTCCGCCCATTGCGTTTCCGCCGGGAAGTGTTGTGGGGATCTTGTCATAGCCTTTGAATCTTGCAACTTCCTCAGCAAGATCGCAGTTACCAAGTAGATCTTGTCTGAATGAAGGGATCACAATCTCTTCATTTGCCTTGTCATAAACAAGCTCTTCTTTCTCAAATACCGCGATCATCTCATCCGGGGTGTAATTTGTTCCGAGAAGTGCATTGATCCTGTCAGGCTCGAATTTAATTCTCTTAAGGTCAGCGATAGGCTCCTTAACATCTACGATTCCGCCGACAACTTCACCGGCGCCGAGCTCGTCGATGAGCTGGCAGGCTCTGTTCATGGCATCTTCCGCATTCTTAGGATCGAGGCCTTTTTCGAATATGCCCGATGCATCGGTTCTGAGTCCGATCCTCTTAGCGGATTTTCTGATATTGGTTCCGTTGAAAGTAGCAGCTTCGAAAAGAAGATTCCTGGCATCATCGGTGATCATGGAGTTTTCACCACCCATGATTCCTGCGATACCGATCTCTTTTTCACCGTCACAGATCATGAGAACGTCTTCATCAAGGTTACGCTCCTGACCGTCGAGGGTCACGAACTTATCTCCGCTTTTTGCGCGTCTAACGATGATCTTGCCGCCTGCAACTTTATCAAAATCATATGCATGCATGGGCTGGCCATACTCAAGCATTACGAAATTGGTGATATCTACGATATTGTTGATGGGTCTGATTCCGGCAGCACCGAGTCTGTGCTGCATCCACTTGGGTGAAGGCTCGACCTTGATGTTTCTGATAAGTCTTGCGGTATATCTGGGGCAAAGATCGGGAGCCTGAACTTCTACCTTTACGAAGTCGTTAACATTCTCGGAATTACCGGTTGCTTTTACAACAGGGGGCTTGAATTCTTTGCCGAATGTTGCGGCAGCTTCTCTTGCAATACCGATGATGCTGTAGCAGTCAACTCTGTTGGAAGTGATCTCATACTCGACAACAGTGTCGTGAAGTCCGAGTATTTCAACCGCATCTGCACCGACCTCGGTATCTGCGGGGAATATGTAGATTCCCTCGGGATCTGCTTCGGGATAGAAATTAACGTCGCTTCCGAGCTCGTCAATTGAGCACATCATACCGAATGATTCGATACCGCGAAGCTTGCCTGCTTTGATCTTGTATCCTTCTTCGGGTGCGGGGCCGTCATCATGAGCGCTTCCTGCAACCTTACCTCCTACGAGAACAACGGGTACCTTATCTCCCTTATGAACATTGGGAGCACCGGTAACGATCTGGATGGTCTCCGATCCGGTATTAACCTGGCAGACAACAAGCTTATCAGCATCGGGATGCTGCTGAACATCGAGAACCTCGCCTACGATTATCTTCTCGAGATTCTTGTCTCTTCTTGAATAGTTTTCTACTTTGGTGCCCGACAGGGTCATTCCGTCCCTGAATTCCTGATCGGTTACATCAAGATCAGGCACATAATCTTTAAGCCATGACAATGGAGTATTCATATCTATAAATTTCCTTTCGTGAGTAGGTTGTAAATGTCATCAGAACTGCTTGAGGAATCTGAAGTCGTTTTCATAGAGAAGTCTGAGATCGTCAATCTCATATTTAAGGAGTGCGATTCTCTCAAGTCCTACTCCGAAAGCAAAACCGTTATATTCGTTCGGATCGATATTACACATCTCAAGTACGTGAGGATGAACCATTCCGCATCCGAGGATCTCGATCCATCCCTCGTTCTTACAGAATCTGCATCCCTTGCCGCCGCACTTAAAGCAGGAAACATCCATCTCTGCGGAGGGCTCGGTGAACGGGAAGTGGTGAGGTCTGAACTTAACCTTGGTATTTTCTCCGAACATCTGACGCGCGAACTCCTGAAGGGTCCCCTTAAGATCGGCAAATGTAATGTTCTTATCGATAACAAGTCCTTCAACCTGATGGAAGCAGGGTGAATGTGTGGCATCAACTTCGTCGGAACGGAATACTCTTCCGGGAGCGATCATCCTGATGGGAAGTCTTCCCTTCTCCATCTCGTGGATCTGGCATCCCGAGGTCTGTGTCCTGAGAAGCATCTCGCCGCCTATGTAGAAAGTATCCTGCTCATCCTTGGCGGGATGATCTGCAGGAATGTTAAGTGCTTCGAAATTGTAATAGTCCTTCTCAATCTCGGGACCTTCAACAACTTCATAACCCATACCGATGAACACTCTCTCAATCTCATCAAGAGCGATCTGGATTGGATGACGGTGTCCGGGAACATTCACATCCCCGGGAAGTGTAACGTCTATGGTCTCTGACTTAAGTCTTAAGTCAAGAGCAGCACTCTCAAGCCTGGCCTTGGTTTCTTCAAGTACCTTCTCGATCTCTGCTCTGGTATCGTTAACAAGCTGTCCGACCTTGGGACGATCCTCAGGGGACACATCTTTCATGGATTTGAGAACTTCGGTAAGTTCTCCTTTTTTACCGAGGATAGCGACACGGACTTCGTTAAGCTTATCCGTGGTATCGCTCTCCGCAATTTTGGCAAGAGCTTTCTGCCTTATCTCTTCAAGTTTCTCTTTCATATAATTCCTTCCCGGCCCGAAGGCCTAAGATTATTTACATTAAAATGATGTCAGCTGAAAAATGTCTTCAGTTCACGGAATACGTGAGGTCTGACGTGGTTGAAATACGCCCCCAGAAGAAACAGGTACATACATGCATATACCCACAGCATTGCGACCACTAGGAGTGACATCGTTCCGTATACCGTAATCGCATAGCCCATATTTACGATCAGCGTAAAGAGCACCGATATGCCCATCCAGCCGGCTGATGCAAACATGGCTCCCGGGAGCTGACTAAAGTATTTAAGCTTTAGCCCGCTTGTCTGAAGACTCTGACCCGTCTCATCGATCGAAGGATCCGTTTCATTCCAGATCCTTACAAGCTTTTTATCGAAAAAGAGCTTTATCTGGGTCGATTTATTCTGCGGACCTCTGTAAGGCATCCATGTATAAAACACCGCGAAAACCAGCGACAGGATCACAAATGTATATAAAAGTCTCGGCTTCATCAGAAGACCTTTCAAAACCGAAACATCAACTTTCAGGTAGATAAGTATCCTTTTGAAAAGATCGGTTCCGACAACGATTATCGAAATCGATAGGAGCAGGGACAGCATCATGATGAACATGTAAAACGCACTGACACATCTGAGCGTAAACCAGTTCCTCTCCTCTTTTACTTCGTTGACCGTATCAAGCCCCTGTATAAGAGCCATGATACCTTTTCCCGCAGTCCATATCGTCGCTATGATCGATATGGTTATGACCCCTGCGGTCGAGTCATATATCTGATAGATAAGCTCTTCGAGGAAGTCGTTAAACATGATCGGTGTCGATGCCTCTATCAGTTTGATAAGTTCCTGCTCGGTAAGTCCCGTATAGGGAAACATGCTGCATATAAGCACCAAAATAGGAACCAGCGATATAAACAGGAAAAAAGCTGCGCTGGCCGAGTAGGCATTGATGTCGAGCTGCCGCATCGTTATGGCAAATCTTCTTGCTTTTGCAAACAGTTCAATCATGATCGTCGTAAAAACGCAATAAGACCCTTAGCAGACCCCTCGCCTTTTGACGCCTAGCCTAAGCCAGGTGGGTAACCGCATCATGGCTTTTGCCTTCCCCTGGCGCCTGTGGCGGGGGCATGACAGCCGTCATGAGATGTAGGAATCCCGTTTAAAGGTAAATGTAGGTTCAAAAAATACGAAAGGGATCAACCTCGGGCTAAGATTATTATAGCCGAGAGGCCAGTTTCTTTCAATATTTTCTGCAAAACAGGACGCTTACGTCCCTTTGTATTCCCAGGACCCCGTTATCGTCCAGCGGCACAACCTCATACCCGTAGGAAACCAGGTTTTCGGCAGCGGCTTCCGCATTAGAATTGCTCCAGACCATATAAAACTCATCGGCCTCGGGCTCACCGTAATAAAACAGTCCGTGCTCGATATGTACGTCCCTTCCGGGGTAATAGCAGTCGATTATCGTCCTCTCATCACCGATATCGGAATATATCACGGCACCTGCGGGGATCTGAGTCCGGATCAGGAATTCATTCGTCTCAAGCGTGCTCATGAGCTGGTAATTGATGTTTCCCAGATAATCGTTGTACGAAAGACTGATCACCATCCCGGAAAAGAAAACGCAAACCGCAATTGAAATTCCGCCTGCAATATACCCGGAGCGCTTTTCATCCTTAAGCGAAAAAACTTTTACGATAAGATCAGCCGTTTCACTGATACCGATACCCATAAGTATCCATCCTATCGCACTTAAGGGATATAAGAATCTGGAGATCAGGTAAGGGCGGATAATGATCGAAACAAGGGTTCCTACGCCCATTGTCAGGAAGATCATAAGAAGCCCTGTAAGTATCAGGGTGATCTGCCTGATATTTTCTTCACCCTGCTTATCTTCCGCTTTCTTAGCGCGAAGCATAATGATCCGGCTGATAAGTGCGACCGAAATAAGGATAAGTGCGGTTATGTAAAATCCCCTGTATCCGAATATCTCACGAAGATTCTCATCCGTGTGGGAATATCCGCTTGTCCACCAGTTTCCCGAAGTATCACTCAGATTGGATATCAGGACACCGAGCCGGGGGAGGTAAGAAAGAATCGCAAGAGCCGAGCAAATGATACAGTATCCGGTCTCTTTTTTACGGAATATGGAATACACGATAACGCACAGATAAAGAATGCATATCGAGACTGTCAGATAATAGTGCGTGTATGCGGTTAGTATCGTAGTTATATAAAAGACGGTCCAGCGAATGACCGGTTTGCTCTTATCGTTAAAGATAAGATTTCTGAACGCGAGGAACGAACAAAGAGCTAGGAACAGTCCGAGCTCATACATTCTCGCTTCCATTACATAGACTATGGATGACGGGGTGAATGAAGCAAATGCAATGACAAGAAGCGATGTTCCAAATCCGAAATACTTTCTGATAAGTGTAACGGCAAGCGCAAGGATTCCGAGATATGGGATAAAAGCTGTGCCGCGGTATGCAGTGGGGGTATCGCCCAAAAAGTGCTTAAGCACCTTTCCAAAATAGTAATAAAGAGGCGGATGAACATCATCCGTAGAGGCTTTGACCATATCCCAAAAAGGACGCCTTATCATGCCAACGCTGTATGCCGTATCCATCCAGAATACATTCCAGGAAAGCCTCATATAGTGGCACCTGATCATAACATAAGCAAAGACGATAAGCGTCAAAGTCAGAAATATCTCTTTTATATTTTTGCGGATAAATGACATCTATACTCCAAAAAATCGGGGACAGCCGCAAAAGCTGTCCCCGCAAGATATTTGAAACTTAAGGATTAAAGCTGAGGACCTGCTGCAACAAGAGCCTTGCCTGCATCGTTGGTCTCATACTTCTTGAAGTTCTTGATGAAACGTCCTGCAAGATCCTTTGCCTTCTCTTCCCACTCAGAAGCGTTAGCATAGGTGTCTCTGGGATCAAGAATCTCGGTGCTTACTCCGGGAAGCTCGGTAGGAACCTCGAAATCGAAGTAAGGGATCTTCTTGGTAGGAGCGTTCTTGATGTCTCCGTTAAGGATAGCATCGATGATTCCTCTGGTATCGGGAATGGAAATTCTCTTTCCGGTTCCGTTCCATCCGGTGTTTACAAGATATGCCTTAGCGCCGCTCTTCTGCATCTTCTTAACGAGCTCCTCGCCGTACTTGGTGGGATGAAGCTCAAGGAATGCCTGTCCGAAGCAAGCTGAGAAGGTAGGGGTAGGCTCGGTGATTCCACGCTCGGTTCCTGCAAGCTTAGCAGTGAATCCGCTGAGGAAGTAGTACTGAGTCTGCTCGGGAGTAAGAATTGAAACGGGAGGAAGTACTCCGAAAGCGTCAGCTGAAAGGAAGATTACGTTCTCAGCTGCAGGGCCTGCAGATACGCCGTTTACATTCTTAGCGATATTCTTGATGTGCTCGATGGGATAAGATACACGAGTGTTCTCGGTAACGCTCTTATCATCGAAATCGATCTTGCCGTTAGCATCTACGGTAACGTTCTCAAGGAGAGCATCCTTCTTGATAGCGCCATAGATGTCAGGCTCGTTCTCCTTGGAGAGGCCGATAACCTTAGCGTAGCATCCGCCCTCAAGGTTGAATACTCCGTTGTCATCCCAGCCGTGCTCATCATCACCGATGAGGAGTCTCTTGGGATCGGTTGAAAGGGTGGTCTTACCTGTTCCGGAAAGTCCGAAGAAGATAGCGGTGTGCTTACCTTCCATATCGGTGTTTGCAGAGCAGTGCATGGAAGCCATTCCCTGAAGAGGAAGGAAGTAGTTCTGCATGGAGAACATACCCTTCTTCATCTCTCCGCCGTACCAGGTGTTGAGGATAACCTGCTCACGGCTGGTAACATTGAAGAGAACTGCGGTCTCAGAGTTAAGTCCGAGTTCCTTATAATTGTCTACCTTAGCCTTGGAAGCGGTGTAAACGATGAAATCAGGCTTGAAGTTAGCCTGCTCCTCAGCTGAAGGCTTGATGAACATGTTGGTAACAAAGTGTGCCTGCCAAGCTACTTCCATGATGAAACGGACAGCCATTCTGGTATCTTTGTTAGCGCCGCAGAAAGCATCTACTACGAAAAGTCTCTTGCCGGAAAGCTCTTTGATAGCGAGTTCCTTACAAGCATTCCATGCTTCCTGAGTTGCAGGATGGTTATCATTGGGATATTCGGGAGTGTTCCACCAAACGGTATCCTTGGACTTGTCATCCATAACGATGAACTTGTCTTTAGGAGAACGGCCGGTGTAAACACCTGTCATAACGTTAACTGCTCCGAGCTCGGTAACCTGTCCCTTGTCATAGCCGGTAAGCTCAGGCTTAAGCTCTTCGTTGTAAAGAGTATCGTAATCGGGATTGTAAACAATCTCAGTTACGCCGGTGATCCCATACTGGGAAAGATCGATGTTTGCCATACTTTTTCCTCTTTTCTTAGTTTGATTTTTTACGGTTTAGTATGTAACCGAATTTGAAGTAATTATCTCAAATCGGGGTTTAAAAGTCAATTAAACAGAGGGGTAAAATGATGCTTTAAGACTGTTAATTTTTGCCCAAAGGCTTAGTCACTTCGGCAAGCCATTTTGCAGTCTCTTCGTCCAGTAAACCGGATATCGATTCATAAACTTTCTTATGATACTCATCAACGGCCCTGACCTCATTTTCCGTCATATCACCTGTCAGAATCAGGTCCCTGTCAAAGGGAGCCATGGTAAGGGTCTCAAATCCGTAGAACTCGCCGAAATCATTCTTGCATTTGGGAACGCATACCATCATGTTCTCGGTCCTGATGCCGAACTCTCCTGCCAGATATACTCCCGGCTCATCCGATGTGATCATGCCGATCTCAAACGGGGTATCGCCGTTTGTCCTGGTACCTGTGGAAATATTCTGAGGTCCCTCATGCACGTTGAGCAGGTATCCGACTCCGTGACCGGTTCCGTGATTATAATCATATCCCAGCTCCCACAGAGGTTTTCTGGCAAGGATATCCAGTACTCTTCCCACAGTTCCCTTTCGGAAAACAGTACCGGCAAGGGCGATGTTTCCTTTAAGCACTGCGGTATAGAGCTTCTTCATCTTCTCGGAAGGGGTGCCTACTGAAACCGTTCTGGTAACATCGGTGGTTCCTCTCATATAATGTCCGCCGGTATCGAGAAGAACCAGTGTGTTGTTCTCGAGAGGAACGTTTGTCTCGGGAGTGGGCTCGTAGTGAATGATCGCACCGTGTGCGCCTGTTGCGACAATGGGTGCAAAGCTCTCTCCCTTAAAATCAGCCGCCTCTTCTCTGTATGAAAGGAGCTTTTCCGCAACATCAAGCTCCGTTATCTTACCTTCCAGAAGTTCGGGAGTTCCCTGAATCTTCTTGAGATAATAAAGGATCTTCGTTAGCGCGGCGCCGTCCGAGATATGGGCTTTTCTTTCGTTCTCAACTTCCGTATCTGTCTTGCAGGCTTTAAGAAGCACCGTGGGCGAGGGCTTATCGATAATCTTCACATTTCCGGGAAGTGATGAAGCAAGCTTAAGATTCGTGCAGGACCTGTCGAGGCTTACATTAAGTGAAGGATCCATTGCCTTGAGGTCACCGAAGATCTCTTCATAACCTTTGGTCTCAATACCCTTTGCTGTAAGCACATCTCTTATATCCGCACACTTGTCTTCGTCCATGTAAAGCACGCTCTTGTCCGCGGTAACAAGCGCATAAGAAAGCGTTACGGGATTAAAATCAATATCGTTCCCGCGGAATCCGAACAGCCATGCGATGTCATCAAGAGATGACAGAACGAGCATGTCACATCCGTCCTCGGAGAGCTTCTCACGTACCTTGGATATTTTTTCTTCAAAGCTCATCCCGGTATAGGAATCATCAAGAAGCCACGCCTTACCCGAAGGAAGCGCAGGTCTGTCTTTCCAGATGTTTCCGACAAGATCGATATCTGTGATGAACGCAATGTCCTTGCCTTCCGTTTTCTTTTTGATCGTATCGAAAAAGGAAGCAGGCACGAGGCGTCCGTCAAAGCCCAAGCTGTCTCCGTCTTTAAGAGCATCTTTGATAAAATCGGAAAGTCTCGGGCATTCGGGCTGTCCCATCTTCATAAGTGTGATGCCGGTTCCCCGGAGCTGTTCCTCAGCCTGAAGGAAATATCTTCCGTCGGTCCAAAGATATGCTCCGTCAGCGGTTATTACCATCTCTCCGTTTGATCCGTCAAAGCCCGAGAGATATTCTCTGCATTTAAAAAAGTCCGAGATGTATTCGGACATATGAAAATCGCCGCCGGGGACGTAATATACATCCGTCCCGGCAGCGAGCATTTCACTTCTTAATGCATCAAGTCTTTTTACATATTCATCAGAAGTCTGTCTTTTCATTTGAGAAAACCTGCAATAACATTTTTCATTTCATCAACATCGCACTCGGTCTTGTGAAGAACGGGAGCGGTTCTGATGTCCTCAATAGCCTGAGGGATCGCTACATTTGAGATCTTGCAAAGGTCATCGATGAGTTCGAAGTCTGTCTTCTTATCGTACTCGGGATCGATGGAATTCATTACGCTTCTTGTAAACTTATAGGGGCTTGCGGTTGAAGCGATGACAACGGGAGTATTATCTCCGGTCTCAGCCTTATACTTATCACATACAAATGAAGCAACTGCTGTATGGGGATCGATCACATATCCGCTTGTCTTATAGATCTTACTTATCTGCTCAGAGGTTTCCTTCTCATCAGCATATCCGCCGTAGAAATCCGCAAGGCCTTTCTTCTCGGAATCGGTGATGGAATATTTACCGCCGTTTGAGAGCTGACTCATGAGCTCCGCACATCTTCCGGTGTCATTTCCCGCGATCATGTAGATAAGTCTCTCGAGATTGCTGGAGATGAGGATGTCCATGGAAGGTGAGGAGGTTACATGGAAATCCCTGTTTCTGTCATAGGTTCCCGATTCGAAGAAGTCGAAAAGAACCTTGTTTGTATTGGAAGCGCAGATGAGCTTCTTAATGGGAAGGCCCATGTTCTTGGCATAGAAAGCTGCAAGGATGTTACCGAAGTTTCCGGTAGGCACGCAGACATTAATGAGGTCTCCGTCCTTAATCCTCTCTTCCTTAAGAAGTCTGGTGTATGCCCATACGTAGTAGCAAACCTGGGGAACAAGTCTTCCGATGTTAATGGAGTTTGCAGATGAGAATACAAATCCCTTCTCGTCAAGCTCCTTGCCGAACTCCTTGTCTCCGAAGATCTTCTTAACACCGGTCTGGGCATCGTCAAAGTTTCCGTGAATTCCGACTACCATGGTGTTGGCACCCTTCTGGGTTACCATCTGCTTCTCCTGTATGGGAGAAACTCCGCTCTTGGGATAGAAAACAACGATCCTTGTTCCGGGAACATCCGCAAATCCAGCAAGGGCTGCTTTGCCGGTATCTCCGCTGGTTGCGGTTAAGATCACGATCTCTTTTTTGAGACCGTTCTTTTTAGCAGCGGTGGTCATAAGATGAGGAAGGAGCGAAAGAGCCATATCCTTGAATGCGATGGTCGCACCGTGGAAAAGCTCGAGATAATATGAACCGCAGCTCTCTGAAAGAGGTGCGATCTCCTCGGTGTCGAACTTGGAATCATAAGCCGCAGCGATGCACTTCTTAAGCTCGTCCTCGGAATAGTCGGTGAGGAACAGCTTCATTACTTCATAGCTGAGCTCCTGATAGTTCATCTCGGAGAGTTCTTTTAAAGACTTATCAAGAGCAGGAATATGGTCGGGAACAAAAAGACCTCCGTCAGAAGCAAGTCCCTGTAATACTGCCATGGATGCAGTATATTTCTTACCCTCTCCTCTTGTACTTGAATAAGTAACTTCTTTCATAATAATGATCCTTCCTGTGTTACAATATTTCCATGAGCGACAGACAAAACCGGGAAACAACTTTAAAAGGTGTGTATATCACGAAGACCGCTACGGGCAAGATCCTGTACCGTGCTTCGGTCACAAGGTCGTCCCGTCATATTTCCCTCGGTTCGTATCCCGATGAAAAAAAAGCTCATAAGGCATATCTGACCGCGTTAAAAGTACTTGAAAACAATAGCATTTCATTGAATGATTTTCAAGATTTTAAGGCTCTTAAATATGATAAAGCCGTAATTCTCATGAATTTACGCGATAACGGCATTTATTTCGGAACCCCGATATATCTTCACAAGGACTATTTCAACTACTATCTGACCCCGGATATCGTCTTTACCTTCGACCTTGAGGATCTGTTCTATTTTTCCTCACATAAGATATCAAAAAGGGGCGGACACTATTTTGTGGCAGATTACGGCTCCCAGGTATCCGTGGGATCAAGATTCGGCCTGAAGCCCTATTCTGTTGCGGGACGAGACTGCAGGTTCATAAACGAAGACCCTTACGACTTCAGAAGATCAAACCTCGAGATACTAAACACATATCACGGGGTCGTATATTCGCCCGAAAAGAAGGGATATATCGCAAGGATCCACACTTCGGGGTACACCAAAATAGGCATCTACCCTTCAGCTCTGGAAGCTGCCATAGCCTATAACAAGGCCGTGGATATATTGAAGAAAAAAGGGGATAAGAATTATCCCGAGAATTACATAGATGAGGTCTCCGGCAAAGTATATGCGGAGATTTATAATTCGATAGAGATAAACTGGTGATGAGCCAGAGTCACTTCTGTGTATAGTCAATAAATGAAATGCTAAGATCCGCGGGACCGCTGATCCCGTTAACGGTTCCGTTCGAAGCATATTCCCACATGGTAAAGGCATAAGGATAATCCGGAAGATCTCCGTTATTATCGAGCCATATGTCCACATCCGAGAACTTGCTAAGGTCTATCTCTTTGATCAGAAATTCTTTATCCGCGTGTATCACGCAGTTAAATCCCGCTTCTTTGACAGTATCCGCAAATGCGCGGATGATCTCTGTCTTCTCTGTCTTGGACAGATCTTCGATCCTGGAAGTATCATTAAGGATAAATCCGATATCAATCGCAAGAGGATATGTTATCTTGTTTTCCTGAGCCACGGCAATCAGAGCAACAGCTTCTTCTGTTGCCTCTTCCACGGTTATCGCCTGGGAAGTAAAGTACAGTCCGACATTAAGTCCTGCCTGATTAGCTCTTGAGATATTGTCGGTATAGTAATCATCGAGTGTGATCGTTCCGGTGCCGTAGCCCCTGACGCCTACTCTTACCATTACATAATCGATGCCGTCGTCTCTTAAGAGACCGAAATCGACATAATCATCATACTTATCGATCGTAACGCCGAGATAGGAAGTAACCCTGCTGTCGGTATAATAAGCCATTCTGCCCGACTGCGATACAAGATTGGTATAATCGTAATCATTCTTGGGAAGATAGGGAGAGATCAAAACCCACTCTTCGGAACCATCCCTGTTTATTACAAGGGTGTGCTTTCCGTCAGTAGCTTCGGGAGGCTGTCCGTCATCTTCGGTATCTCCTTCAACATCATCTTCGGGCTCTTTCTCATCGTCCTCTATGCCCTGTTCATCTTCGCCTTCAACGTCACCCGAAGGATACATATCCCAGAAATCAAGATCTCCGGGCTTTACTTCGGAAACAGGAGTCTCTTCCGGCTTAATAACCGGGCTGTCCGCTTCGGAAACTACAGGATCCGTAACAGACGGACTCTGATGATGGGTGGGCTTTTTATTTGCAATCAGAACTATCACGATGATCAAAAGAATGATAAAAGCACTCATCACCATAGCTGCGGTAAGCTGTGGCGTTATGTCTCTTCTGTCATTGTCATCGGGAAGATTCATTTTACCTGCCATAGTATTCTCAGACGATTATCTTCTTGGGACACTTCTCGGTGCAGATTCCGCAACCGGTGCACTTATCATAATCGATCCTTGCAAGGTTATCTGTTACGGTAACAGCGGCCTGAGGACAGTTTCTGACGCAAAGTCCGCATCCGATACAGCCCGCGGAGCAAACCTTCATAACCTCCGGTCCCTTTGCATGTGAGGAACAGGCTACATGGTGGGGAGCATCGTAGGGCACAAGACTGATAAGCTTTCTGGGACATGCGGCAACACACTTTCCGCACGCTTTACATGCATCCTTATCAACTACTGCTATCCCGTTGACTACGTGAATCGCATCGAAGGGACAAACATCTACGCAGGTGCCTCCGCCGAGACATCCTTCCCTGCACGCCTTAGGACCGCCTCCGGGAGTAAAATCAACTACCCTGCAATCCTTGGGACCTACATACTCATAATTTTCCTTAGCCTTTTCACAGTCACCCATGCAGGCTACGAAAGCAACCTGTTTAACGCTTCCGCCCGCTTCGGTTCCCATGATCTTAGCAACCTTCTCTGCGACTTCACTTCCGCCTACGGGACATCCGCTTACCGGAGCTTCGCCTTTTACGATTGCGGCCGCAAGACCCGAGCACCCGGGATATCCGCATCCTCCGCAGTTATTTCCGGGAAGAGCATCCAGAACCTTCTCTTCTCTTTCATCTACTTTTACTTTGAAAATAATACCGGCTGCGCCGAGGAAAAGTCCTACGAATATTCCGACGCATGCCGTACATAATGCAGCTGTTAATACTCCTGTCATTTCTATCCCCTTTTATTTACAGAAGTCCCGAAAATCCCCAGAATGCGATTGCCATAAGGCCCGCTGTAAGAAGAACAATAGGCATTCCTTTGAAAGGCTTAGGAACTTCGGTATATTCCATTTTCTCTCTGATACCTGCAAGGATCACGATAGCGATGGTAAATCCCACAGCCGTTCCGAATCCGTTAACGACGCCTTTAAGTACGCCGTAATCTTTCTGAACGTTACTTACCGCAACACCGAGAACCGCACAGTTTGTGGTAATGAGAGGAAGATAAACACCGAGCGCCTTATAAAGCGAAGGGATCATCTTCTTAAGAAACATCTCTACAAACTGAACGAGTGCAGCGATGACAAGTATGAATACTATAGTCTGCAGATAAGTAATGTTAAACGGAACAAGAATCAGTTTATACAGCGCTCCCGCTACAAAGCTTGCAAGGGTTATGACGAAGATAACCGCGGTTCCCATTCCTGCGGCAGTCTTTATCTTCCTGGATACTCCGAGGAAAGGACAAAGGCCGAGGAACTGGCTCAGAACTACATTTGATACCAGTGATGAACCCACCAGCAAAAGGAGCATGTCTTTTAATCCGTTCATATTCATTTCCTCCTTTTGCCTTTATTTTTCTTCTTGTTGTTATTGCCTGAAGGCTTGTTTGCCTGAGCAGGCTTATTATCTTCAGGTTTATCATCGGAAGTTTCCGATGAATCATCCGAAGCGGATTCATTTTCAGCTTCAGGTTCTTTTTCAGCTTCCGCTTCAGGCTCAGCTTCTCTTACAGGTTCAGGTTCCTTTTCGGGTTCAGGCTTTTCTTCCGGCTCCTGCTTAGCTTCAGGGTCTTTTTCGGACTCTTTTACTTCAGCTTTATCCTCGGATAACTCTTCCTTGCTTTCAGCCTTAACAGCGTCCTTATCAGCCTTTGAGCATCCGGTCGCTTCGGGGCATCCCATGCAGTTTTTTCCGCATCCGGAACCTATCTTGGAAGTATCCTTGCCCTTAGCCTCCATCTTCGCCTTAATGTAGTTCTGAACAGCAACAAGTACCGCAAGGACGAAGAATGCACCGGGTGCAAGTACAAATATCGTAATACCGTACTCTTCGGGGAAAACTCTGTTTCCGAAGAATGTTCCGCTTCCAATAAACTCTCTGAAGATTCCGAGAATCGTAAGTGCTCCGGTAAACCCAAGTCCCATTCCGATTCCGTCAAAAAGAGAGGGAATAGGAGGATTCTTATATGCATAGCTCTCGGCACGTCCGAGAATAATACAGTTAACAACGATAAGAGGAATATAAATTCCGAGCGACTGATTCAGTGCGGGAAGATACGCTTCCAGAAGGAGCTGCACCATCGTAACGAACGAAGCGACGATAACGATAAAAGCAGGGATTCTTACCTTATCCGGTATTACTTTTCTGAGCAGTGATATGAACAGGTTACTGAGTGCAAGAACAGCACATGTTGTAAGTCCCATTCCGAGTCCGTTTATCGCCGAGGTAGTGACCGCAAGTGTGGGGCACATTCCGAGCGTTAGGACAAAGGTGGGGTTTTCTTTGATTATTCCGTTATAAAGGCGCTCACTTATCCGTTTCATTTAAGCGTCCCCCTTTGCAATACCAATCTCATCACAAACATCAAGAGCGGCATTGATCATGTTGACGAATGCCTTTGTTGTAATGGTAGCTCCGCTGATGGCATCGATCTCATCCTCGGACGACTTTCCCGTTTTTGTATAAGTTATTTCGCTTACATCAAGGTTATGGATCTGAGGTACGATAACGCTCTCCGCCCTCATACCGAGTCCTGCGGTCTCACCAATCTCAAGGATGGAGATTCCTCTTAATACACCATCTGATGACACTCCGCACATGATACGGATATCTCCGCCGTAACCTTCCGCTGATGTAACTTCAATGGCATAGCCTGCCACACTTCCGTCAGCGGCAAGTGCTGTGTAGATATTTCCGACGGTCACGCCGTTTTGTTTTAACTGAAGTGCAAGTGATTCGGAAGGCATCGCATCCGACAAAACAAAACTTGCAACCGATGTAAAGCCTTCCTCTTCCGGGAAGACTGCCTGACAGCTTTCGGTAACCGCAAGTTCCTTCTGATATTCGATGGGCTCTTTGGTAAGTTCATAGACTCCGCCGAGCAGAAGACCTGCAACAAGAGTAATGATTATAAGAACAAGTGCATCTTTTGCTGCTGAAGCATAATCCTTATTCATCACTTCTTCCCTCCTTTCCTGAACTCGGAAGGATTGATTCCAAACGGAACGGGAACCGTGAATTTATCGATAAGAGGCACAAGGCAGTTTCCGAAAATGATCGCATAGGAAACACCTTCGGCCGAAGGTCCGAAGATCCTGAAAATACCGGTAAGGATTCCGAGGAAAATACCGAATACGATCTGGCCCTTTGCGGATGTGGGTCTTGTGACATAATCGGTAGCCATGAAGAATGCTCCGAGCATCAGTCCGCCGCCTGCAAGGTGTGCTGCAATAAATGCCGGATCGAAGCCCCTGCCTCCGAATAAGATCAGAAATACTACGAATGTAAGAATATAGCTTGCGGGGATCTTAAGATCGATAACTCCGCATAAAAGCATGATGATCGCACCTATAAGTATTGCGATCATGCTGGTCTCACCGATCGTTCCGGGGATAGAACCTAAGATCATGTTCTTAACGTTAACAGCCTCTCCTGCTTTGAGAAGTGCCAGGGGAGTTGCTCCGGTGAAGCAATCTGTGTCAAAGTTTGTCATCGCAACGGGAAATGAGATCAGAAGAAAGCATCTTGCTCCGAGTGCAGGGTTCATGAAGTTTTTGCCGAGGCCTCCGAAGAGTTCCTTTACTACTATGATTGCAAAAACAGAACCGAGTGCTGCCTGCCACAAAGGAATGGATACCGGAAGATTCAGTGCAAGAAGCAGACCGGTAACGCAAGCGGACAGGTCATCGACCCTGATCTTTTTCTTGGTAATAAGTGCGAATACTACCTCTGACAAAACAGCGGTTGCAACGCATACGATACAAACAAACAATGCTCTGATACCGAAGTTGTAAATACCGTATCCGAATGCCGGCATAAGAGCCAGTATTACGGTCAGCATTATAAGCTGCGTTGTTGCCGCGCTCCTTATATGTGGATTTGATGATACCTTGGGAAGACTCATATATGTATCCTTCTTTGGTTTTATTTTTTACGCTTGGCAAGTTCCATCTTTCTCATGGACTTGATGTTCTGGGTAAGGGGCTGTTTGGCGGGGCATGCATAAGAACAGCATCCGCACTCGCAGCATTCCATACCGCCGTTTGCAACGAATCTCTCGTTATCGTGGGCTTCGACCATATCGGATAACTTGCCGGGCATAAGACCGGCGGGGCATGCTTCGACACATCTTGAACAGTTGATGCAGGGAGTGGTCTCCGATTCCGCTACCTGATCTTCCGTAAAAGCAAGAAGTGCGGTCGATGTCTTGGTGACGGGCACATCGGTTGTAAACATAGCAAATCCCATCATGGGACCGCCGCAGATGATCTTCGCAGGTTTTGTTTTAAATCCGCCTTTCTGATCGATAAGCTCGGTATAAGTCATTCCGCAGGGAACTCTCATATTACCGGGAGTCTTTACCGCATCACCGCTTATGGTGACGATCCTTTCCATCAAAGGCTTTCCGAGTACAACAGCATTATAAACAGCGCAGATGGTATCTACATTATTGACTATGCACCCGACATCAGCGGGAAGCATCTTGGAATTAACCTTCCTTCCGGTCGTTGCAAATATCAGCTGTCTCTCGGCACCCTGAGGATATTTCGTCTTCAGTTCCTTGACACTGATGATGTTATCTTTTTTCGTAAGTTTAGTAAGATGTCCGATGCACTCGGGTTTGTTATCCTCGACACCGATTATTCTGTGCGCATCCGGGAAAAGAGAGAGCATGATGCGAAGTCCCTCCACAACCTTCTCACCCTCTTCGATGATCCTTCTGTAATCGGAAGTAAGATATGGTTCACACTCCGCACAGTTTGCAATGATGTAGTCGATCTTGTCGGGCTCTTTGGGCTGGAGTTTGACACTCGTGGGGAATCCGGCACCGCCCATTCCGACGATACCGGCTTTGGCGATCTTAGCGATTATCTCATCGCGTGAAAGCTTCTCCCAGTCATCTGCCACATCGTACTCAACTTCATTAAAGAGACCATCATTTTCTATAATGATGCTCTCCACCATATCGCCAGTGGCAACTCTTCTTTTTTCAATGTTTTTGACTAATCCTGAAACGGATGAATAGACGGGAGCAGAAACAAAACCACCCGCTTCGGCGATCATCTGTCCCCTTAAGACCGGATCCCCTTTTTTAACAAGAGGTTTGGCGGGAGCTCCTATATGCTGGCTCAAAGGAAATACCATCTCATCGCCGGGCACCGCATCGATTATCGGTTTGTCCTTGGAAAGATCCTTGCCGTCATAAGGGTGAATTCCGCCCTTGAAAGTAAATTTAGCCATTTCAACCCACCTGATTAGGTATTTTTACACACATTATTAATATACTCCAATCAGGTCATTTTTTCCATAATAAAGAGATGAAAAAGGACTTGCCTATTAATGACAATACGTTTAATCTTTAGTAAGTAGTTATTTTCTTATGGAGGGTTAAAAATGAATAACAAGATCTCTGAAATTCTGATCGGCATTACTGCCGTAATCTCCGCAGGGGTGATAAGTATTATTCCTGCATCTTCTGCTCAGGCTGCAATCGCAAATCCCACTGCTGCTGCAAGTAACGAGACACACGAAATTAAATTAATAGATGACATATTTTCAAATAGCTTTAGCGGAATCATTCCGGGTACTGTACAATGGTCATACTCGGGAGTATCAGATTACACTATAATCAACAATTCCCAGATTTTGGCAATTTGTCCAAGCATCCCCGTAGAGGATGTCAATCTTCTGTCACAGAGCTACCCCGTTTTGGATATAACCGGCATCAGCAATTATAACAGCGTTGATATAATTATTGCGGGAACCGTTTTTGTTAATGATCCCGGAGAGGCATCCGGAACTGCAGTTTATGATTTTACATATAACGGTGTAAGCTATTCCGGTGCTCTGGAGCTGTCACAGATGTATCCCAAAAATCTCAGAAGGTTAAACGGAATACAAATAATCATTCCGGTAATCGATAACGGTCCCGAAGAATTCCGCAAAAGCATCAATGATAAGGTAACCGAGATTGAATTGGCGGTTAAGGGTCTTAATGCAGACGGCAGCATTGATGAAAGTAAAACAGTCGAGTACAACTGCAAAGGGGCCATAAACCACAAGATCATAGAGGCACTTGCCAAAGCTGAAGGAGTTACTCTCATTTACACCTTTGAATACCAGGGATACGTATTCACTTCAACCATCACATCCGCTGATGCTGCGAAGATGTACTCTCCCGACATCGACTGGTACGGACCCTGCTACATAGCAAATAACTGCCCTACCGCTATGATCGGTGTTGTTGAATAATTAAAAATTGTAAGAAAATCCAAAAAGACGGTCCTTTCAATAAGGGCCGTCTTTTTTTACGCTTGTGTAAGTATTATACAATGAGTTATAATACACAAAGTTTCTTAAATGATTATTCAAATGGAGGAGTTAACATGAATAAATTATTAGCTAAAGTATTAACCGGTCTTTCGGCAACAATCTGCGGCCTTGCATTAAGCGGACTGTTTGTAACACCCGTTCAAGCTGGATCTAACGGAGCTTCCGGAACTATAACAGGTATTTATGTCGATGATAGTTCTTCAGCAGGTGGGGGACGGATCTACAGGCGATGCTATAGGCAACATCACATGGTCATATTCAGGAACATCAGCACAACATAGTAATGTAGGTGCAGAAGTTTTTTGGTATGATGCCAACACTGCTGAATTGTTAGTTTATGTTGATTTCAATCCAACAGCCGATCCTATCGGAGCAAGCGGATCTGCTGATTATGATTTCACATATAACGGAAATTCATTCTCAGGCAATCTCCCTCTTGATTATAAGGTTTTCTATAACTTTAATGGAAACATAGACTTTTATTCCCTTGAGGGAACTACATTTATTTACGGATCCATCGACGATTTTATAAATGCTTTGTTAAATGAGTATTTTGAAGAAGAATCTCCCATGAGCCAGGAAATCGCAGGCGAGATCAACGACATCAAGCTTGCTAGCAACGGCCTTAATCCCGACGGAACCGTCAGTGCAGATAAGACCATCACCATCGAAGGAAAAGGCGCTCTTAACTCAAACGTAATGAGAACTCTTGCAAATGCAGACGGCGTTACCGTAAATTACATCTATGAGTTCGCTGGATACAAATTCATGTCCACCATCACCTCCGCAGGTGCAGCAAGCGTATTCACCGAAGATATTCCCTGGTACGGCCCCTGCTTCCTCGCAAACAACTTCCCTACCGCTATGATCGGTGTTGTTGAATAATAAACAGACCCTAAGACTGCCTTCTCCGCAACCCCGGGGAAGGCAGTTTTCTTTTGCACAGAATTGATAAATACGGCATTTTTTGGTATAGTTTGAGTTAGTTTAATCACCATTTTCCATAAGAGGCGATCATGAAAGAAACAACACAGACTCTTGAAGAATTCAGTTCATCTTATGACATCGGAAAGCTCACCGATCCGGATTCCCTTCTTTTTATCGATATAGAAACCACCGGGTTTACAGCGAGAACTTCTTACCTGTATCTCATCGGCTGTGCTTACAGATCTGATAATAAATGGTGTACCAAGCAGTGGTTTGCCGAGAAGTACGAAGAAGAAAAAGATATCATCGAAGCCTTCTTTGATTTTGCAACAGAGGGCGGATACGATACTTTCATCCACTTCAACGGTAATCAGTTTGACCTTCCTTATCTTACTCAGAAGATCACCGCACTTGAACTTGACCTCTCAATAGATAACTTTAAAGGCATCGATCTTTATAAGAGAATAAGCCCTTTAAAGCATCTTCTCGGGCTCACTTCCCTTAAGCAAAAATCAATTGAGAAATTCCTCGGGATAGACAGAGCAGATGTATTTTCCGGAGGGGACCTTATCGGGATATATCACGACTATGTTAATAATCCTTCCGACTTTGCATGCAATTCTCTTCTCCTCCACAACGAGGACGATCTGAAGGGAATGATCAGGATCCTTCCTATGCTGTCATATTGTGATATGACTTCGGGAAAGATCAGAGTAAGCAAAGTTCACGCAGATACTTATACCGATTACAACGGGCAGACTCAGAGCGAGATCATTATGAGCGTTAAGCTTGAATCTCCTCTTCCCAGAGCGATCGCATCCTTTGCCCACGGATGCTACATCAAGGCAGATGGCGATGAAGCTCAGATCAAGGTTCCTTTATACAATGAAGAGATGAAATACTTCTATGCGGGATATCAGGATTATTACTATCTTCCCGAAGAAGACACAGCGCTTCATAAATCCGTAGCATCTTTCGTAGACAAAGACCACCGCACTCAGGCAACCGCAGCTACATGCTACACCAGGAAGACATCAAGCTACCTCCCTCAGTGGGATACGCTCTTTGAGCCCCTCTTCAGAAGGGAATACCACAGCACCGATCAATTCTTCGAACTTACCGATGATCTGAAGCGCGACCGCAACGCATTTAACAAATATGCGGCGCATATCATCGCTATGCTCGCATCAACATACTAAGCAAAAAACGGAGAAGCCTAAAAGCTTCTCCGTTTTCATCAGAAATGGTAGTCGATACCGATTTCTGCCTTACTTTTTTCTCATATTCAGCCATTATGCATACGCCATGGTCTGTGTACGATTGCATACATAACTGATCACCTTAGCAGGTTTTTGAGAATTAAGTTTAAGCAGCTCAGGGACGGCATCTTTAGCTCTGTTCATAAGTTCATTTTTATTATATCGATATTTCGACCCTTTGCAATATGAGCCATAGGTACATAACATATAATTCTTTACTTTTCTAAAACGTTGACATAAAATACAAGTGTTTTGGAAATTAATAATCAGGAGGATTAAGTAATGCTCAAGAAATCATTAAAGATTTTAACAGGTCTTTCAGCAATGGCTATTTTTGCTTCAATGCTTCTTTTTAGTTCTATCAACGTTCAGGCTGCCACTTCGGGAACTCATACCGTAAACGAAATCCGTGTCTTAGAATGGGACGAGGATACAACAAAGCCGGCTACAACAGTGGGAAACATCCCCGGCACCGTAGAAATTACATATAATGCTGAATGCGATTACATTACCGCATTTGGTGCTCAGATTTCCATTTTTGCTAATCAAAATCCTGTGTTTATTCCATATTTGATTTGTCCCAATGTAGGCTCTACCGGAAGTGCCTCCGCTACATATGATTTTACTTATGATGGAGTTAACTATTCCGGATATACTTTGATGTTCCCTACCGTTGACTATGCTACAATGCATGGTGAAGTTGAACTTACCGGTCCCATCGCTCCCGAAAATTCAGCACAGGAACAGTTCAGTGAAGAAATCAACAACACAGTTCATGAGATTGAAAATGCTGTTAAGATCGCAGCTGTTCCCAATGCGGACGGAACCATCCCCGAAACTGTTGTTGAATATGAATGCCCCGGTGCTCTTAACGGAAAAATTCTCGAGACCATGACCAAGGCAGAAAATGTCACTCTCGTTTATACATTCACTTACGAAAATGTAATTTTCAGAACCACCATCACTCCCGAGCAGGCTGCTAAGGTATTCACAAATGATATTCCATGGTATGGCCCATGCTATCTTGCAAACAACTTCCCTACCGTTATCGTAGGACTGGCAAAGTAATTCAGGCATCATACTCATAAACAAAAAAGAATCGGCAGATATCTGCCGATTCTTTTTTATACTCTTATGAATTATTGAGGCTTGCCATAGTAGAAGGAATTCTCTCTGGTGTAGCCCATATCCTTGTAGTTGACGATCTGTTCGGTTGAACCGATGAAGAGAAATCCTCCGGGCTTAAGGGAGGTAAAGAACTTTCTGAATACTTCATCCTTAGCCTCATCGGTAAAATAGATAAGAACATTTCTGCAAACGATCATATCGTAGTTCGTATCGTACTTATCCTTGAGAAGATTGTGTTCACTGAATTTAACATGAGCCTTTATCTCATCGGAGATCTTATAGGAAGGTCCTACCTGAGTGAAATACTTCTTCTTAAACTCATCGGGAACATTAGCGATGGACTTTGCATCATAAAGACCTACTTTAGCTTTTGCAATAACGGTCTTATCAAGGTCCGTTGCGGTGATCATGATATTGGAGAGGGGTACATGCTTGGAAAGGGCCATAACAAGCGAATAAGGCTCATCTCCGGTAGAGCATGCGGCGCTCCATATTTTTAATCTGTTACCGAATTTTTTGACCAGGGCAGGGATAACGGTTTTATCCATATATTCCCACTGATCGGGGTTACGGTAGAACTCTGATACGTTAATGGTAATGTAGTTGATAAACTCGTCAAAGAGAGGCTTCTGAGACTTAAGAGCAGCAACATAATTATCATATCCGACGATCTTGTTTTTCATGATAAGATTATCGATTCTTCTCTTCATCTGCTTTTCCTTGTAGGAATTCAGATCAATGGAGGTCATCTTAAGAATTTCTTTTTTAAAATATTCGTAATCGACAGCCATACGTATGCAACCCTCGAAGCAAAAGCTTCCCCTTTCAATATGATATTAATAATATAGCATGAATTATAGTTTTGAGCGATAAGGAAACTCAATTTTTCAGTATTTGGCAAGATATTTCACATATAACAAAACCGGGTAAGTTCCCCACTTACCCGGTTAAAAAATCATTTGAAAATACACCCAATATTTACTGAATTACTGCTCTTCGCTTATTGCTGCTTCGATATCTACGGGAACTTCATCTGCGTTCTCGTCAGCATCGGGAGCGGTAAGAGCCTTTACTGAAAGAGAGATCTTGTGATCTGCTTCGTTGAAATCAACGATCTTAGCGGTAACCTCGTCACCAACCTTAAGAACGTCTGAAGGCTTCTCTACACGATCCTTGGAGATCTGTGATACATGAAGAAGTGCATCAACACCGTTCTCGATCTCTACGAATGCACCGAAATCGGTCATGCGGGCTACCTTACCGGTAACGATCTTGCCGATGGCGAACTTATCGTTGGCATCCTTCCAGGGATTCTCATCATCGAACTTAAGTGAAAGTGCGATCTTGGTTCCGTTGATGTCCTTAACGAGAACCTTGAGATTATCTCCGATGTGGAAGTTCTTCTTGGGATTCTCAACTCTTCCCCAGCTCATCTCAGAGATATGAAGAAGTCCGTCTGCTCCGCCGAGATCAACGAATGCACCGAAATCGGTAACGTTCTTGACAACACCGTCTACGATATCGCCAACCTTGATCTTGCCGAGGAGAGCCTTCTGCATCTCTTCCTTCTTAGCTGCAAGAAGCTGCTTGCGGTCTCCGATGCATCTTCTCTTGTGAGGATTGTACTCAACGACAACGAAGTCGATTTCCTGTCCGAGATATTTGCTGAGATCTTTCTCATAGCTGTCGGAAACAAGGCTTGCAGGGATGAAGATTCTGGTTCCGTCAACCTCAACGGTGATTCCGCCCTTAAGGATAGCAGAAACCTTAGCGGTAAGAACTTCCTGATTATTGAAAGCTTCTTCGATACGCTGGTTAGCCTTCTCCTGCTGAACTCTCTTATAGGATACGATAACCTGACCTTCACGATCGTCAACCTTGAGAACCTTAACCTCAAGCTTGTCTCCGGGCTTGACTGCCTGGGTGAGATCGACACTGTTATCGTTGGTATATTCATACTTGCTTAAGATACCGTCTGACTTGCAACCGAGGTCGAGAATGATCTCTTCGGGTTTAACGTCAAAAACTGTGCCTTCGACTACCTCTCCTGTATGTAATATGATCTTTTTGGATTCCTGCTCTTCCAGTAATTGTTCAAAAGTCAATTCCTCTGACATATTTTTGAACCTCCTCAATAATATTTTGCGGAGTGGAAGCCCCCGCGGTGATGCCGATCAGATTTACAGATTCAGGTAGTTTAAAAGTTACAAGATCATCCGGTTTCTGTATACAGACCGTATTCGGACAGTTTTCAGATGCTATTTCATAAAGTCTTCGAGTGTTGGAACTCGCGCTCCCCCCTATGACTATCATCGCGTCTGCCGTTTTGGAAAGGACTTCGGCTGCATCCTGCCTGTCCTTCGTTGCAGAACATATAGTGTTCACAACTTTAGTATTATAACCTTTTTTACTAATTATTTCAACAATTTGTGAAAATTTTCTGTGCTGAAATGTTGTCTGGGCGACAACGGTGATATCGCCGTCTATATCAAGACCTTCGGCTTCTTCCCCGGTCTTAACGACAGTATATGGTCCGTCGCACCATCCGCATATCCCGATAATCTCAGGATGGGCGGGGTTTCCGACTATTACGATATACTTGCCTTCCCTGCTTTCTTTTAACACGATATCGTGGATCCTCTGCACGAAAGGGCAGGTAAAATCAGCAGTCTCGCACCCTTTTTCTTCAAGGATCTTATATACATCCCTTCCGATACCGTGTGCCCTGATCACCACAACGGCATCAGGTTCAAAAGTCATGCTTTCAAGGCTCTCTTTATCCGCTATAACTTTAACGCCCTTACTTTCAAGGTCGGAAACAACGGTCTCGTTATGAACAACGGGTCCGTAAGTGTATATCGGTCTTCCGCTTTTTAATTGTTCGTATACTCCGTCGACAGCTCTTTTGACTCCGAAGCAAAAGCCGCACGGATCGGCAAGTCTTACTTCCATGATCATTTACAAAGTGAACCGATCTTCTCAACAACTTCTTCTATGGTCATATCGGATGTATCGACTAAGATGGCGTCATCAGCCTGCTTAAGAGGTGAGATCTCGCGGGTCATATCCCTGTGATCGCGCTCTTCGATATCCTTCTTGATCTCTTCAAAGTCAGCTTTTTCGCCTTTTTCCAAAAGTTCTTTTACACGTCTTGTAGCACGGACTTCGGATGAAGCGGTAAGGTAGATCTTAACATCTGCATCGGGCATTACAACGGTTCCGATATCGCGGCCGTCCATGATGACTCCTCCGCGCTCTGCAAGACCTCTCTGAAGTGAGAAGATCTGAGCTCTTACTTCGGGAACAGCACTTGTTACGGATGCGGTGTTTCCGACAGCTTCTTCGCGAAGTCTTCCGGTTACATTATTACCGTTCAGATATACATTCTGATTTCCATCCTCATACTTGATATCAACATTTGCGCCCTTGCACTTATCCGCAACAGCAGCCTTGTCGGTAATATCAATTCCGCTCTCGAGAATATACAGTGCCACTGCCCTGTACATTGCTCCGGTATCTACATAGACAAGTCCGAGATTCTTCGCAACAAGCTTAGCTATAGTGCTTTTTCCTGCACCTGCAGGTCCGTCGATTGCTACATTCATGATAATTCTCCGCTTTCAGTTAAATATTCTCTTGATGATCTTCCTGCCAGAAATCCTGTCGACCATGCGATCTGAAGGTTGAACCCTCCGGTCAATGCATCAAGGTCAAGCGCCTCTCCGGCAAAAAAAAGACCATCGCAGATTTTTGACATCATAGTCTTGGGGGAAATTTCTTTTACGCTTATTCCGCCCTTTGTAATAATAGCTTCTTCAAATCCTCTTGTACCCGTTACATGTATCTCAAGGTCTTTGAGCAGGTGAATAAGTTTTTTACGCTCTTCCTTCTTGATATCTCCGCACTTTTTATGCTCTTCGATCCCTGACATTCTCGCAATTACGGGAACCATCTTGGCAGGCAGAAGTGAAGGAAGCATATTGATGAAATGTTTCTCGTGATTATCAGAGATTTCCCTGAGGATCCTTTCATCAAGAACATCTTCGGATAATGCGGGTTTCAAGTCAAGATGAATAATGCAATCATCCGATTTTTTCTTGTAATAATATGAACTTGCTGAAAGGATCATGGGGCCGGTTATTCCGAAATGAGTAAACATCATCTCACCGAAATCCTCATAGATCAGCTTTCCTGCACTGTACATCTTAAGACCGGTATTTTTAAGAGACAGGCCCTGCAGATCCTTGCACCATCCGTCGGAGGTAACAAGAGGGACAAGTGAAGGCTTAAGCTCCGTTACCGTATGTCCGAAACCTTTTGCAAATTCGAATCCGTCTCCGGTAGATCCGGTTGCGGCATAGGATACTCCGCCTGTAGCTACAACAACCGCATCTGCGTTTTCTTTTTTACCCGATGATAAGGTTACTTCAAATCCGTTTTCGGTCTTTGACAGCTTTTTAACTTCACTGCGAAGTCTTACTTCGACACCGGATTTATCAAGCATATTTGAAAGAGCCTTGATTACATCCGAAGAATGGTCGCTTACGGGAAACATTCTTCCGCCGCGCTCTTCCTTCACCCTGCAGCCTTCGTTTTCAATGTCACGGATAATATCCGTGTTATCGTAGCTTTCAAGAGCGCTGTACATAAACTTCGGATTGGTCATGATATTTTTCATGATGACAGAAGTATCAGCGGAATTGGTGATGTTGCATCTTCCCTTTCCCGTAATGAACAGCTTCTTTCCAAGTTTGTCGTTTTTTTCAAGGAGAATTACTTTCGTATTATCTCCCGATGCGGAAACGGCGGCCAGCATTCCTGCAGGACCGCCACCGATTACAATAATTTTATTCATCTTCAATTTCACCGGTCTCACCCTGTTTTCTGAGCGAATAATTCAGGATGGGATCATCATCGATAAAGTCGATCTCGTCATTGAGATATACCTGATAGTCATTCCATACGGACTCGAGCATCTTGAGGTTCTTTCTGATCTGCTCGGGAGCCTTGATGCAAAGCGCTACGACGATGGCATTGATAACGGAAAGTGGTGCAACGAGTGAATCAACTATCGAAACCATGTCGGAACGCGCATAGAGATTACAGGTGGAATAAAGGGTCATGGGCGAATGAGCGGAGTCCGTTATCGCAATGACCGATGCTCTTCTGTCATTGGCAAATTCCATAGCCTTAAGAGTACGCATCGAGTATCTGGGAAAGCTGATACCGACGAATGCATCTTCTTCGTTGATCCTTATCATCTGCTCGAAGGTCTCGGTTACGGATGTGGTATTGAGAAGAATGCAGCCGGGACGGACCATGTTCAGATAAAAATGAAGAAATGCTGCCAGCGGTTCATTGGAACGAAGTCCCATGATATATACATTTCTTGCTCTGAGAAGGATATCTACCGTTAGGTCAAAAGCACTGGGATTAAGTGTCTTGATGGTATCCTTGATCTTTTCCATGTCGGCATTAAGAACCGAAGTAAGGATCTCGGACTGGGATGATCTTCCGTACTTCTCATCTATCTTCTGAACGGACGAAAGTTTATTCTTAACGCACTCGACAAGCGCTTTCTGGAATTCGGGATATCCGTCGTAGCCGAGAGCTGAAGCAAATCTTACAATGGTGGATTCACTTACACCGGTTTCTTTGCCGAGTTCAGCTGCAGTCATGAATACCGCAGTCTCATATTCGTTCTGTATATAAAATGCAATTTTCTTCTGGCTCTTACTCATGCGGGGGATCATGTCTTTGATCCTGATGAGTACATCACCTTTTAATTCCATATAATGATTTCCCTTTATTGTGACACGGGGTCGGACCCACTGTCACACCTTCGGTGTGACAGGCAGGGTCCGGCCCCGTGTCACAATCAGATTATACTAAGAATGAATTATATGCTTTCTCGAGAAGGGACATGGTCTCTTCATCGGTAAGATCGTAATCACCTGAAAGAGTCATACATGCGGCGCCATGAATGAAGATCCACATCTTCATAAACATACTGCCGGGATCGCTGCATCCGAGTTCCTTGGCCATATTGATCTCTGCAACAACATTTCCCTCAGAACCGTTCAAAAGTTCATACATGGAAATTCTGCCGGGCTTTGCATCAACAAAAAGAAGCCTGAAAAGATTCTTTTCTTTTCTCGCAAATGCGATATAAGCCATTCCCAGATTGGTGAAAGGAACCTTACCTACGCGATCGAATGCCGCATAATAATCTCTGAAGAACTGTACGGACTTATCATATACTGCAGTCTGAAGCTCGGACATATTCTTGTAAACCCTGAAGATGGGCTGTGTGGAGCATCCTGCTTTTTCTGCAACGTGACGCGCGGTGATGGAGTCTGCACCGAGCTCTCTGGTCATTTCAAATGCTACTGAGAGGATCCGGTCGATGGTTATACTTTCTTTACGTGCCATGTAGATTCTTTCCTAACTATTGATTTACAGATTATCTTGAAGCATCGTCACATGAAAAGTGACGATTGTTATTTTACCATAAAAGGCTACTAAGTCAAGGTTTCACGCAATGTTTTTCAGACTTGTTTGCGCAAAATAAAACCCCGGGCTGATTCAGCCCGGGGTTCATCTCACAAATGATCATCAAACAGGATAAGATTTGTTGTCCTTATCTGCGAGATTTACATCAACACCGGTCTCCTGAGCCTGACGATATTTAAAGAATTCGGTAGCAACCTGAGGGAACAGTGCGTATGAAAGCACGTCCTCATCCTGCTTCTTCCATTCCTTCATCTCTGCCTCGATAGATGCAAGTTCGGGCTCGGTATGTCCTGTAGCCTCTGCACTTCTTGCAGTGGAACGCTTCTCGCCGGGGATAGCCTTGTCAATGACTTCCTGATTCATGGGTTTAACGGTCTGACCGTAGTTACCGCGAAGGAGATCCTTGAACTCACCGGTAGCCATCTTATAACGCTCGCCCATAAGGACATTGAAGATAGCCTGGGTTCCGACGATCTGTGATGAAGGTGTAACAAGAGGAGGCTCACCGCAGTCCTTACGAACTCTGGGGATTTCTTCGAGTACCTCTCTGTAACGATTCTCAGCCTTCTGCTCCTTGAGCTGGCTAACCATGTTGGAAAGCATTCCGCCGGGAACCTGATAAAGGAGGGTCTTGATGTTAACACCGAGAACCTTGGTGTTCATGAGGCCGCTCTTAATGCACTCGTCTCTGTAAGGAGCGAAGTAATCAGCAATCTCAGCAAGGAGATTCTGATCATATCCGGTATCGTAGGGAGTTCCCTTGAATGTCTCTACCATAACTTCGGTTGCAGGCTGTGAAGTTCCGAGTGCAAAAGGTGAAATAGCACAGTCGATAACGTCAACACCTGCTTCTACTGCCTTGAGATAGGTCATGCTTGCAACACCTGAGGTGTAGTGAGTATGAAGCTGGATGGGAAGAGAGGTCTCTTCCTTCATAGCCTTGATGAGCTCTGCAGCCTTGTAAGGAAGAAGAAGTCCTGCCATATCCTTGATACAGATGGAATCTGCACCCATCTCTTCGATCTTCTTGGCCATGTCTGCCCAGTACTCAAGAGTATAGGCATCACCGAGAGTATAGGAAAGAGCGATCTGAGCATGTCCTCTGCCCTCGCGCTTCTTGATCTCGTTGGTAGCGTTAACTGCTTCCTGAAGGTTTCTCAGGTCGTTAAGGCAGTCGAAGATTCTGATGATATCAATTCCGTTTGCGATGGACTTTTCTACGAAAGCATCTACAACGTCATCTGCATAAGGTCTGTATCCGAGGATGTTCTGTCCTCTGAAAAGCATCTGAAGCTTGGTGTTCTTGAATCCGTCACGAAGCTTTCTGAGTCTCTCCCAGGGATCTTCCTTGAGGAATCTGAGTGATGCGTCGAATGTAGCTCCGCCCCAGCACTCTACTGCGTGATATCCGACTTTATCCATCTTGTCTACAATGGGAAGCATGATCTCGGTAGGCATTCTGGTGGCGATAAGGGACTGGTGAGCGTCTCTTAAGACTGTCTCCATGATCCCAACGGGTTTTTTAGTAATTTCAGCCATTTTATTATCCTTTCAAATTAATCAAAATACACCGAACATTGCCATGAATGTACCTGCACAAACTGCGGTACCGATAACTCCGGCAACATTGGGTCCCATTGCATGCATGAGAAGGAAGTTGGTGGGATCTTCTTCGGATCCGACCTGCTGTGATACTCTGGCTGCCATGGGAACTGCGGAAACTCCGGCAGATCCGATAAGAGGATTTACCTTACCTTTAGTTGCGATGCACATTATCTTTCCGAAAATAACACCGGCAAATGTACCGAATGCGAAAGCGATAAGACCAAGTATAACGATCTTAATGGTGTTCCAGTTAAGGAAAGCTTCTGCGGATGTGGTAGCGCCTACGCTGGTTCCGAGGAATATAACAACAATATACATCATTGCATTGGAAGCAGTCTCGGTGAGCTGACGAACAACTCCGCTCTCTTTGAAAAGGTTACCCAGCATCAGCATACCGATAAGGGGTGCGGTGGTGGGAAGCACCATACAAACAACGATGGTAATGATGATAGGGAAGAGGATCTTCTCTGTCTTGGAAACAGGTCTGAGCTGACCCATCTTGATCGCTCTTTCTTTCTTAGTGGTGAAAAGCTTCATGATGGGAGGCTGAATAATGGGCACAAGGCTCATGTATGAATAAGCTGCAACTGCGATGGGTCCGAGAAGTGCAGTCTGTCCGAGCTTACCTGCAAGGAAAATGGAAGTAGGTCCGTCAGCACCGCCGATGATGGAAATAGCGGCAGCGGCCTTGTCATTGAATCCCATTGCGATAGCTCCGAAATAAGCTACGAAAATACCGAACTGTGCGGCAGCTCCGAGAAGGAAGCTCTTAGGGTTTGCGATAAGGGGACCGAAGTCGGTCTGAGCTCCGACACCCATGAAGATGAGTGAAGGAAGGATCGCAAGCTCGTCAAGCTCATAGAAATAGTAAAGGAGTCCGCCCACTCCGTTAGGAGCATCCTCTGTTGAGAGAATGATATCGGGATAGATATTTACGAGCAACATACCGAATGCGATAGGCACAAGGAGAAGGGGTTCTTTTCCTTTGCCGATAGCCAAGTACAGGAAAAAGCAGGCAACCGCGATCATTATGTAGTTTCCAACCGTGAGGTTGAAAAACGCTGTCTGATGAACGAGGTTATCCAGCGTGGTTAATAAATAACTCATCAGTTACTCCTTTGTTCATCAGTTAAGGGTTGCAAGAACTGCGCCTGCATCAATGGAATCGCCTGCATTGCAATCGATGCTTGCAACGGTTCCATCCTGAGGTGCTACACAGTTGATCTCCATCTTCATGGACTCGATAACAACAACGGGATCGCCCTTCTTAACAGCGTCTCCGACATTCTTAACTGCCTTGAGAACCTTTCCTGCTGCGCCGGCTTCAACCTTGATCGAGCCTGCTCCTGCGGATGCCTTGGGAGCTGCTGCAGGCGCTGCTGCGGGAGCGGGTGCTGCTGCGGGACGTGCGGGAGCTGCAACTGAAGGAGCTGCTCCATTCTCTTCTACGGTTACTGCGTATGCGGTTCCGTTAACGGTAATGGTATAATTTTTCATATTAGTTTCCTCCGGAAATTATAATCTCTTGATTTTTCTGATCGAACGAACTACGAAACCGCTCGTATCTGTTGTTCCTTCATATGCAGCAACCGCAGCGGCGATAACCGCAACAAGTTCTGCATCGGTGCTTTCTGCAGTCTCGTTCTTAACGATCTGCTCTACAGCCTTATCGATACCTTCTTCGGTCTTGTCCTTCTTCTTTTTGAAGATACCTGCAAAGAAAGCCTTAACCTTGGCGGCAAACTTCTCTACAGCCTTGGTCACGGGACCCAAAAGACCGATGATGAATGAGATGAGGATGAGCACGATGAAGACAGTGCCCATTCCTATAACAGTATTAAGACCTGCTTTGGACATCTTCTCACCCATGGTGTATCTGGTGTTGAATGCAGCACTGAGAAGCGTGGGATTAAGAAGATCATTTGAAAAGATCATTTCGATATCCGCATTTCTATTCTCGCAAACAACAGGAACATCAATGATGATCTCATTTCCGTCAAGAACAGTCGTAGCATTTGCATAATCGATCGTTACGATCTCACCTGCCTCGGCCATTCCTCTTTCAAAGCCGTCGATCGCGGTTGCAATAACATAACCGTCTCCGGAAAAGCCGTATGAATTCTCAGCGAAAACTGAAAGTTCATTATAGGTAAGCTCGTTATAATCGACTCCGACAGTTTCGGGATGTGCCGCGAACTCATTAAGAGCAGGGATAACATAATACTCACCGAGAATCAATGCATTCTGGGTTCTGTTTTCCTGAAGGTAGGAAGTCTCCTCTGCCTCTCCGCAAGCACAAAGCATGATAGCCAGGACTGCCGATAAAAGAACTATCTTAATTTTATTCATGTATCTGTCCTCGCTTAAATGGATGTGTGCTTCTTGTAAAGATCGTCTCCGCTCTTGGAATACAGCATCTCAAATGCTGCGATAACATATTTACGGGTATCAGCAGCGGCAATAACCTGATCAACATATCCGCGGCGGGCTGCATCGTTTGCTCCGGCAAGTCCGGACTCGATATCGGATGCGCTCTTTCCGGTGATCTGTGATGCAAGCTTGCTGTCCATGATTCCTACTCTTGCGCTGTTCCAGCTGATGGTCATGTCACAGCCGAGAGCCTTGGAATTCATGATATTGGCAGCATTACCGATCGCATCGCCGGTAATAACGTTAACCTTGGGAACGGTGGAGGAAGCAAGTACGCCTGCAAGTGAAGCGGCGCTTCTTGCGATTCTCTTCTCATTTGCTTCGGAGGTCTCAAATCCCTTAACGTTGGTAAGGGTAAGAACCTGAATATCAAAAGCATCACAGAACCTGATGAAATCTGCCGCCTTGTCGCATCCGTCAGCGGTAAGAACGTTGTCGATCTTAACAGCCTTCTCGCCTTCAAACTTAATTCCGTTATTGGCTACAACACCGGTAAGTACACCGTCAAGCTTGATGAATGCGGTAACAACCGAAGGCTCATATGCAGGTCTGATCTCAATGAAAGAACCTGCATCGCCGAGATTCTCGATAAGTGCTGCTGCGGAATTTGCATCGGTAACAGCAAGTGCTCTGTTGAGATCATCGGTGCACTCTGCATCAAGATCATCGTTTGAAGTTTCGTTATTCGAAGGAAGTACGGAAACAAGCTGTCTTACGGCAGCAAAGAGTTCGCCTTCGGTTGCACAAAGCTGTGCATTGCCGGTGACTTCCGACTGATATTTTCCGCTTGCGGTATCGTTCTTGGCAGTATAGTTGCCTGTGATGGTGTCGGGAGCGTTTACGAAGAGCTTTCCGTCACCTGAGATAAATGTAAAATCAGAAAGTCCGGAGAAAAGTCCGGCACCGCCTCCGCAGTTGCCTACTACAGCAGTGATCTGAGGGATAAGACCTGATGCCTTGGTCATCTTGCCGTAGATACGGCCGAATGCATAAAGTGCATCGCTGCCCTCCTCTAATCTCATACCTGCGCAATCGATTATTCCCACGACAGGAGATCCTGTTCTGATAGCCATGTCATAGAGATTTACGATCTTGCGTGCATGCATTTCGCCGATGCTGCCTCCGAGGACTGACGCATCCTGGCTGTAGACATATACGCATCTTCCTCCGATCGTGCCGTATCCGGTAATGCATCCGTCTGACGCAAGAGCCTTGGGATCAGTGTTGAGATCCGTTGATCTTGCGGTTACGAGTGCTCCGATCTCGGCAAAGCTCGAATCGTCAAGAAGCGATGCGATACGCCCGAGCGCTTTTGAAGTACCACTCATGTTGTTTCCTCCGAATTCTAATATATTTTGATTTAAAGGAGAAAAACCGATTTTTCCCCATTTTTTCAATCTTAACCACTATATCATACGGGCAGATTTTTTGAAAGTGAAATCAGAGGTCAAATCTTGTTATTTTTTATTGTTGATAACGCAAAAAAAGAAAGATGACACGGGACATTTCCATTGTCATCTTTCCTGTTTCTTAAATATCAAGTTTTACGCTTATCTCAGCTTCGGCTTCCTTCTTGTACTCCTCCACCTGGTCGGGTGTGATCTGGGGAAGGTCGCTTATGGAGGTTACTCCGAAGCATCTGAGGAAGTTTTCGGTGGTACCGAAGAGTATCGGTTTACCCGGTGCATCAAGTCTTCCGAACTCTTTGATCAGATCGTACTCAAGGAGTTTATTTACCGCATGCTCGCAGGAGACTCCTCTTATCTTCTCAATCTCGATTCTGGTAACGGGCTGCTTGTAGGCAATTATCGAAAGGGTCTCAAGCACCGTATCCGAAAGAGTGAATCTGGGCTTTGACTTGGTTACCTTGATCAGATAATCGTAATTGTCGGGCTTGGTACAGAGCTGAACGGCATCCTCAAGCTTGACCAGCTGAACTCCGCAGGCGGGGTTCTCATACTTGACGGTAAGCTCATC
>JAGPFR010000077.1 GCA_018056425.1 Lachnospiraceae bacterium | reverse complement strand
ATATTGGACGAGGCGGGAATTCCGTTTCTGTATGAAAAGCCGCTTCGGCTAAGAACAGGAACTGTCCATCCGGATTTTAATCTGTTGAACATCAAAACCCGGAAAGAACTGTATTGGGAACATCTGGGAATGATGGATGATGTGGACTATAGAAATAATGCTTTTATGAAACTCAGAAGCTACGAAGCAAGTGGATTTTACCCATTTGAATCAGTAATTTGGACATTCGAAACGGGCAAGTATCCTCTTAACACAAAAGAAATCCGAAAAATGGTAAAGAAACTCAAAACAGAGCTGGGCTATGAGTAGGGAAAGGCTAATAGAATGAGGTTTCTGAGGGGATTATTAGCCCTCCTCAGTTGCTTACAGAGACCTGAAGCGACGAATGGGCTAATAGAATGAAGTTTCTGAGGGGATTATTAGCCCTCCTCAGTTGCTTACAAAGACCAAAAGCGACGAATGGGCTAATAGAATGGAGTTTCTGAGGAGATTATTAGCCACCCGGGCCTGCCGCATCCCTGCCACCCCGCCTCGCCCCTTCCCCGCCAATTAACCCCTTTTAGCCTTGCTACTCCCCCTCAAAATTGATACAATAATTGAGGTCGGTTTAGGACCTGAAAGGAGTATGGCCATGGCAGAAAACGAAAAGAAAACAACTGCAAAAGCAGCAGAAAAAACAAAGGGTTTCGTAGCAGAATTCAAGAAATTCATCATGCGCGGAAATGTTATCGATCTGGCAGTCGGTGTCATCATCGGCGCCGCATTCGGTAATATCGTTACGGCACTCACCGAAAACGTCATCAATCCCCTCATCGGATGCATCGGCAACCCTGAGGTAGACGGTTTTGTCATTCCCCTCATCAAGGGTCAGGAGATCAATCTCGGTGCTTTCATCACCGCAGTTATCAACTTCCTGATAATGGCATTAGTTCTTTTTATCATTGTTAAGGCCATGAACAAAGCTATGAGCGTCGGCAAGAAGAAAGAGGAGGAAGCTCCCAAGCCCACCAAGATCTGCCCTTACTGCAAGAGCGAGATCGACAAGGATGCAACCAGATGCCCTCATTGCACCTCACAGCTTGATGCATAATTACATGTTCAAATCAATTCACAACATCCGTAAAAAGAAAACGTTCACAAAGGCAGGCACTGTCACCATGGCAGCGCTTGCTTTGTGCGTTTGTTTCACATTGACGGGATGCGGAAAAGGTTCCGATAACCTTAAAGCTGCATATGAGTGCCTGAATAACCTTGATTATGACGGAGCGCTCGCAAGCCTTGCCGGTGCCGAAGAAGCAGGCGAGGATGCCAGACAGATCGCAAGAGCAAGGGGAATCGCATATATCGGACAGGCAGATTACGTAAGCGCATCCCAGCAGTTTGTCATTGCACTTCAGTCCGGAACGGGATATCCCGACGCCATGGATGTGGATATCAATTACTACCTTGCCGCGTCTTATGACTGTATCGGAGATTACGCTGCAGCTGAGGACAGATACAATGCGATAATCAGCTACTGCGACGATACCGAAAGCTACCTTCTCAGAGCCTCTGCAAGACTCAAGCAGGGCGACTTTGAAAATGCCGTATCGGACTTTAACGTTGTCATATCTAGAAATCCCGACGATTACGATACCCTCATCGGAATATACGAAATGCTTTCCGCAATAGGCTATCGCGAGGCGGGACTCGAATACATCAAGAACGCTATCGCAGGTGACAGCGGTAAGATGACAGATTCCGAAAAAGGCCGCATGTACTATTACCTCGGAGAATATACTCAGGCAGCCGCACTTCTTGAGAGCGCGAGAAATGCCGACAGCTCGGTTACCAGTTCTCTTTTCCTCGGAAGAACTTACGAGGCGATGGGTGAGTACAACTACGCAGCCAATGTCTATGAGAGCTACATCGGATCGAAGGGCGCCAACTCGGAGCTTTACGACCAGCTCGGACTTTGCAGACTTAAAATGGGAGAATATGAAGCTGCACTTGAAGCATTCAAGGCAGGTATAGAGGCGGATGACGGAACATTTGCCAAGAGCCTTGAGTACAACATGGCTGTAGCTTATGAATATACCGCGGACTTTGCAACCGCACGCGAGCTCCTTCAGGCATACATCGCCAAATACCCCGATGATGCAGATGCCGCAAGAGAGCTCACATTCCTCGCAACAAGATAGGAGATTGAAGAAATGATCGGAGAACTTATAAAAGGAATCAGGAAGACCGAGGCACCCATTGTAGTGGGACTTGATCCCAACCTCAGTTTTGTACCCGAATTTATTAAAAAGAATGCGTATGCGCAGGCAGGCGAAACACTTGAAGGTGCTGCGCTTGCATTCAAGGAATATAACAAAGGACTCATCGATGCGATCGAAGGTCTGGTTCCTGCCGTAAAGCCTCAGATCGCCATGTACGAACAGCTCGGACTTCCCGGACTTGAGGTCTTTAAGTGGACCGTTGATTACGCTCACGAAAAAGGACTTGTTGTAATCGGTGATATCAAGAGAGGCGACATCGGATCCACATCAGAGATGTATGCCGTAGGACATATCGGAAAGACTCAGATCGGCGCAAATTCAATCGCCGCATTTAACGAAGATATCGTAACGGTTAACCCTTATCTCGGATCCGACGGCGTAATGCCTTTTGTAAAGGTATGTAAGGCTGAGAACAAGGGAATCTTCGTGCTCGTTAAGACATCCAATCCTTCAAGCGGAGAGTTCCAGGACAGAACTATCGATGGAAAGGCTCTTTACGAACTCGTTGCCGAGAAGGTTACCGAGTGGGGATCGGAGGTTATCGATCCCGAGAGCGGATATTCAGAGGTGGGTGCGGTTGTCGGTGCAACCTATCCCGAGCAGGGCAAGATCTTGAGAAAGCTTATGCCCAAGAACTTTATCCTTGTTCCCGGTTACGGCGCACAGGGCGGTAAGGGTGCAGACCTCGTTCATTTCTTTAATGAGGACGGATTAGGCGCAATCGTTAATTCTTCCCGCGGCATAATCGCTGCTTATAAGCAGGAGAAGTACGCACAGTGCGGAGAAGAAGGATATGCTGAGGCTGCAAGACTTGCGGTTCTCGATATGAAAGAAGATCTTAAACAGGCAAGGGCGTAATTTTTTCGGAGGCATCAGTCCATGAAAAAAATACTATTTGTAGCATCGGAAGGCGTTCCCTTTATCAAAACGGGCGGACTTGCAGACGTTGTAGGATCGCTCCCCAAATATCTCGACAAAAGATACTTTGATGTGAGGGTATTTCTGCCCAAGTATGCCTGCATGAAGCAGGAAATGAAGGATAAGCTTCAGTACATCGATTCCTTCTACATGGATTACAACTGGCAGAATATTTACGTTGGCCTTTTCAAGGCTGAAGTCGACGGAATAACGTATTATTTTATCGACAACGAATACTATTTCAGCGGGCCCAAGGTTTACAATGACGATCCCAGATACGAGATCGAAAGATATACATATTTCTGCAAGGCGGTTCTGTCATCACTTCCCATTCTTGATTTCAGACCTGACCTCATTCATTGCCACGACTGGCAGACCGGACTTATCCCCGTTTACCTCAAGGAGCGTTTTGCGGGCGGAGAGTTCTACCGCGGCATCAAGACCGTCATCACCATCCACAACCTCAAGTTCCAGGGTAAGTGGGATGTTAAAACAGTTAAAAATATTACGGGTCTTCCCGATTACTACTTCACTCCCGATAAGCTCGAGTCTTATAAGGATGCGAACCTTTTGAAGGGTGGTATTGTTTTCGCGGATGCGGTAACGACCGTAAGTGATACGTACGCAGAGGAGATCAAGACCAAGTTCTACGGTGAGGGACTGGACGGCCTGTTAAATGCCCGCAGCAACTCCCTCAGAGGAATCGTAAACGGTATCGACTATGATAAGTTTAATCCTGCTACGGATCCCTATCTGGTAAAAAAATACGACGCATCCAACTTCCGAAAAGAAAAGTCCAAGAATAAAAAGGCTCTTCAGGAGCAACTCGGACTTACCGTCGATGAAAAGAAGATGATGATCGGAATAGTCTCCAGACTCACTGACCAGAAGGGCTTCGACCTTATCGCTTATGTAATGGATGAGCTCTGCAGGGATGATGTGCAGATCGTTGTTCTCGGTACCGGTTCAGAGCAGTACGAGAACATGTTCAGACATTTCGACTGGAAGTATTCGGATAAGGTATCCGCTAACATTTACTATTCCGATGAGCTTTCCGACAGGATATATGCTTCAAGTGATGCGTTCCTCATGCCTTCACTGTTTGAGCCCTGCGGACTCTCACAGCTCATCGCACTCCGCTACGGAACCATTCCCATAGTAAGAGAGACCGGCGGACTTAAAGACACAGTCATCCCTTACAACGAGTACGAAGGAACCGGAACCGGATTCTCATTCGTTAACTACAACGCTCATGAAATGCTCCACACCATCCGCTACGCAGAAAAGATCTACTATGATCGCAGAAGAGAGTGGAACAAGATGGTAGACAGAGCAATGGCAGCAAACTTCTCATGGGAGGTCTCTGCCGGAAAATATCAAGATATGTACGATTGGTTGATAGGGTAGCCTTCAAACGCAGATTCTAAGCGGGTTTCAAGAAGCGGAAAACGGCTTTGACTACAATTTGACTACACTAGATTGTAGTAGGCGTAACGTAACATCAGTTTTTTAATTATATCAGATGAAAGACACTTTTCTGGAATCTGATATGTACCCTCTTTACTGGACAAACCAGTGAGGAGGGTATTTTTATGCGTTACAGTTATGACCTTAAAAGAAAAGCAGTTGAATTGTTTCGACAAGGACTATGGCTTGATACACCGGATGGCAT
>JAGPFR010000042.1 GCA_018056425.1 Lachnospiraceae bacterium | reverse complement strand
GCCCATAACGGTCTGGGGAGTATAGACGATAGGGGGTGCGCAGAGCTTAAGTCCGTACTCTGAGAAGAGCTGCTCATCAACCGCATCGAGGCAGAGCTTTTCCTGATCACCTTTGCAGGCACCGGACATAACAGCCCATACCTGGGTGTTTAAGTAAACCTTTCCTTCGTCATACTTATCGGTTCCGTAAACGGTTCCGTCCTCGCCGACAGCCCAGATCCACCACTTGCCGTCCCATGCTTTCTTCTGGATGGCTTCATCGAGGATATCTCTCTGCTTAAGAGCCCATGCTGCCTCGTCTTCTTTGCCGAGGAGTTTGGAGATATCGGCATAGGTGGTAAGGCCGAGCCTTAACTGGAAGGTAACCATTACGCTCTCGCCGTGGTAACCGGTCTGGAGACAGTCGTTCCAGTCAGCTGCAAGTCCTGAAGGAAGTCCGTCCGCACCGCTTCTTTCGATGTTGAAAAGAAGTGCTTTCTTAAGATGATCGTAAACGGTGTCCTCACCGTGGTCTGCATAAGGAACTACTTCGTTGAAGAAATCGATGTCCCCGGTCTCTGCAACATATGCGGGGATTGCATTGAAGAACCACTGGCAGTCATCGGATCTGAATTCCTTCTCATCGGGGCACTTCTCATGGCCGGGATTATGTCCGAGCTTGATGAGAGGCATTGCTCCTCCGCAGAAGGTCTGTCCGGAAAGCATCTGCTTCAAACGTGCCTTGGAAAGTTCAGGGATCGCAGCGTTTACGCCGAGAGTATCCTGAACGGAATCACGGTATCCGAGTCCGTCTCTTTCTCCGTTGTAGACAAGAGAAGCTGCTCTTGACCATGAGAATGTGATGAGGTTGTTGTAAAGTCCCCATACATTGGCAGTGTGGTTGATATCTTCATCGGGAGTCTTAGCCTTGAATGAGGTGAGCTTTGAATGCCAGTCGGCTTTAAGCTTTTCAAACTCCTCGTCGAATCTTGCACATGAGCCGTACTCTTTTACGATCTTTTCTCCGACGGCATTTGCATTACCGATACCCAGGAGGATGAGTACTGTTTTCTTTTCACCGGGTGCAAGAACCATGTCGGACTGGATTGATCCGCAGGCGGTATCTCCGTAGCACCAGGAATCGGAGCACTGTCCTTCGATGACAGCCTTAGGCTCCTTGTATGATCCGTAAGTTCCGAGGAACTTTTCTCTGGATGTGTCGTAGTGAGTCATGGGAGCTTCGCAGACTGCGAACCACTCCTGCTGTACAAGTCCGCCGAGCTCATACTCGGGATGCTGCTTGTAGATATTGTCATGGATTGAATAACCGAGAATGTTATCCGCCTTCTTGTCGGCTTCCATGATGAAAAGTGAATACTGAAGGTTTACAAGGTCCTGGGTGGTGTTCCACTGGCTTGCGAACTCACAGTAGGTAAATGCCGAGAGATTTCTGGGCTTATCGGACTTATTCTCCACGTCCAGTCTCCAATACTCGAAGGTCTGTCCAAGAGGAACGAAGTAAGTGGCATCGGTGTGGATGCCCTCATAGTCCGAGCTGATTATGGTGTAAGCCGTACCGTGACGACATACGTTCTTGAACTTGTCGAGAGGCTTTCCGACAGGCTGCCAGGAAGCTGACCAATAATCCCGGGAATCATTGTCCCTCAGATAGAAGTATCTTCCGGGCTGATCCATGGGAATCGAATTAAAGCGAAGACGCATAAATCTTCCCTGTGCACCGGAACGGTAGAATCCGTATCCTCCCGCATTATTGGTGATGATAGCACCGTACTGGGTGGTACCGAGATAGTTACTCCAGGAAGTCGGAGTATCCGGCCTGTCAACAACGTATTCGTAAGCTTCGTCGTCAAAATGTCCGTACTGCATAGATTTTTCCCCTTTTACGATTTTGTTTTTTATCCCTAAAAAAAAGCGGGCATTACCTGAACAGTATAGCAAAACGGGCACTAAAAAAACAGTTAGGATAATACGCTTTTCCCCCGTTTTACTTCGAAACGGGAAGCCTCTTCAACCTGACATCGAACCCCTCGCGCCGGCATCAGTGACTTCCCGTCCCTACTGTAAGTAATCCCTACACTTGTACAATAATTTTTAAGGTAAAATAAAACAAACAAAATATAACTCAAATGTGATACTATAGTATTATGCGAGGGGAAAAGGCACATTCAGTCATACAGTTTATGTTTCAGAGGCTCATAAGATGAAAGACAGATCCACAGAAGAAAAAAGACATCACTCAAACGCCCGTGTACCCTACACTTGTTACAAAGGGATCATCCCCGACTGGTTCCCTTCGGTACCTCTTCACTGGCACAGGGAATTCGAACTTGCATATATCTATGAAGGAAAGGGCATTTTCAGGATTGAGGAGCAGATAATTCCCGTGGAAAAAGGGGACATCGTTATCATAAAACCGGGCGCTCTTCATTCGACCGAAAAGGCGGACTGCAAAAAGTTCGATTATGATACTATCGTATTTGACGACTCTTTCCTGTTCGGCAATCATGCGGAGAGATGTTTTACCGATCTTCTGAGCATATTCGAAAGAGAAGATTCATTCATCAATCTCCCCATTAATGAGAATAATCCGTACTATGACGAGATCAGGGAAAATGCCCTGGATCTCTTTGATGCTGCGAGACTTTTTTCGGGAAGCGGCGATCTGAAAGTCAAGATATCACTGCTTGAGATCTTCAGACTCATCATAGAAAGTGGCATAGTTGAAACGGGCTATAAATCCGAGATCTCATCGGATTCCATCAAGCCTGCCGTAGATTATATCAGAGAAAATTACAGCGACCATATCACAGTGGACATGCTCGCCGATAAATGTCATTTAAGTAAAAGTTATTTCATGAACCTGTTCAAGAAGGTTACCGGAAATACCGTCATCGGATATCTGATGCAGGTAAGAGTGGACAATGCATGCAAGCTTCTTGCCAATGAAAACATGTCCGCATCCGAAGCCGCATTAAGTGTCGGATATACCAACATATCCAACTTCAACAGGCAGTTCAAACAGCTTACGGGCTGTACTCCCAAGGAATATAAAAAGAGAAAATAAAGATCTATCTTACTCTGTAGAATCTGAAATATCTTCCGTCTCCTACGCAATCGGAATTTGAGTATACCCATTGCATGATCCAGGAGTCTTCTTCAACATGCATATCTCCGTACCAGCACTCTACCGCTATTACGTCGGGATACTTATCGGGATAAGTATCCCAATATCCGAGCAGTGTTTCATCGTATGTCGGAGTATCTATTGTCGAATAGTGGCTGACAGATGATGAATTAAAACAATACACTATCGGGTCATAAAGATCGGTTCCGACAACCAGCACATTTTCTCCGGGGGAAATAAACTGCATCCAGTCTTCTTCGTTACATTTGGTCATATATGCCGACATGTAACTGCAGACAACCCCCTTAGCCGGTCCGTTTTTGACCATACCTTCAATACCCAGAATACTCGAGCATGCACCGGAATAATCCCTGATCACGATCCCTCTGTGAAGAATCACCAGAAGTACCGCAATAAATGAAAAGACATATGAATAACCGGACGAAGCCTTATCTTCCGCATCGTTTTTTCCGAGAAGTCTGTTTGCGGGGATGATCGATATCGCTCCTGCGGGGAAAATATACTGGACAGCTGTGATAAGCTCCATATTCGTAAGTAGTACCACCGACAGGATATTGGATAATGATATCAAAAGGGAAATTATCCAGATCTTCTTTTCGGTATCACTGCAGTACCTGAATCCGCAAAATCCCATCACTATCAAAAGTATGGATATATTTCCGTAAACATATCTCATGCTTGCGGTTCTTACCACATCATCATAGAAAACGCAGAATGTAAGATCTATGACGATAAGCATGGAACCGAATACGATCCAAAAGATGTTCTTATTATTTTTTTTCGTAAGGATGCGGTAAACCGAGCTTGCGGCAAATGCAATTGCGGCAGATGACGCGATCCAGACGCATCCCGCTATCATTTCCTTGAGGTAGAAAAGAAGTCCCGTGTTGTATCTGGTAGTATGTGCAGAGTCTCCGCTTACTATGGTCAGAAGATTATGTAAAAATGCACCAAGACCGCCTGCCCGGACCGAAAACAGTATCACATAGCAAATGCCCGCTGCGGCGCAGACTGCAGCAAGAAGGCAGATATCCCTCTTCTTTGATGATGAATATTTGAAGATAAGAAAACAGACAATAAGATATGCAACCACTGCCGAAGGATATGACAGTACCATAAGGCAAAGCGTGATCGCAGAAAGAATCAGATATTTCCTATCGTTTTCTTTTTCAAAATGATTGATAAGGAGAATAACCAGAAGAACGGAAAAGCCGAAAAGCATGTTTGTAAATTCCGGCATTACGATCTGTCTTGCACGGAATGCGAAGATCGCGATTCCGATAAGGTGAGCGGTTTTATGATCGGTATGTCTCTTCAGAGTCTTAACGAGAAAACAGGAAAGAAGCGCAAACAAAAGCACGCCGAAGATATTCACGAATATGACAACACCTTCGTAGCTTCCGGTCACTTTATGAAACAGCCACATAAGGCCGTCGAGGATGTATGCGGAAGTCTGATGGGGCTCACGCATCTCCATAAACATCTTCTCTCCGGACAGATGTCTGTAAGATGTAACAACGGCATAAGAAAGGTCAACATCATAATCCGCAAAAATACTTTTTATATTTGCAAGCGCAGCTCCGATCCACAGGACAATTGTCCAAACGGGGAGCTTTGTTTCGGAATTTGTTTTTTTCATGATAAGTATTTTACTATCCGTTCGCATGAATGTAAAATCTAATACATACCGAATAATCACTGCGAAGGGGTATTATCATGGACAAAAAAAGAATCGAAAATCTGAAAGCTGCTATGGAGAGATCCGTTTCATGGGGAGAAACCGCAGGTTCGCTTCTGCTTGTTATCAAAGACGGCAGGGAAGAATGCTATCTCGAAACGGGATATGCGGATATTCCCAATAAAAAACCTTTGAAAAGGAATTCTCTTTTCAGACTTTATTCAATGACAAAACCTGTCACCGCGGTTGCGACAATGATCCTCGTAGAAAGAGGAATGATAGATCTTAATGATCAGATCCGGTATATCTTCCCTTCATTTAAGAACATGAAGGTTCTTGAAAACGGAAAAGCTTCGCGCGCGGCAAAAGATCTTAATCTCTTCGATATCTTCAATATGACAAGCGGGCTCTCATATCCCGGCCCCGACGGAGCATCTTACGAAGCAGGACTTATTTTCGATGACATCATCAAGGGGCTTTCCGAAGTTCCCGGCGGTAAGATGACCACTCTTGAATATGCAGAACGCACAGGTAAATGTCCCCTTCTCTTCCAGCCCGGCTCACACTGGGCATACGGAACGGGTGCAGATATCATGGGCGCCGTTATCGAGAAAGTTTCGGGAATGCCTTTCGGAGAATTCCTGAAAAAGGAAATCTTTGATCCACTCGGAATGAATGATACGGGATTTTATGTACCCGCTGAAAAAGCAGACAGACTCGCTAAAGTATATGAAACAGTTCCGGGTTCTGAGATGGTCGAATACACCGGAGAAAATCTCGGAATAGAAAATCCTCCGTTCCACAAACCGGCATTCGAATCAGGCGGCGCGGGACTCATCTCCTGCATCGATGATTATGCTAAGTTTGTAACCATGCTGATTAATGGCGGTGAATATAACGGTAAGCGAATACTCAGTGAAAACAGTGTGAAGTTCCTTACCACCGGAGCTTTAACTCCCGAGCAGCAGAAGGATTTCAACTGGGACGGAGTGCAGGGATTTTCATACTCCCATTTCCTCAGGATCATGAATGAGCCCGAGAAAGCGGTCACCATCTCGAGAAAAGGCGAATACGGATGGGACGGATGGCTCGGCTGCTACATGGCAAACTTCCCGTCGGATAACATGTCCATCCTTATCATGACACAGAAAAAGGACTCGGGTACATTCGGATTAACCCGCAAGATAAGAAACATAATACTGGCGTAAATAAATGCCTGTCCTATAAAGGACAGGCTTTATTCTCCGGAAACCAAAGCAGATCATAATCCATGGAGGATGAATCGCCTGTGAACGCAGGAACCGTCCCCTCGTTCACTTCTGAAGCACGTGATATATCTGCTCCATGAGCTTAATGTTGCCTTCAACGACAAGTGCGATCTTTTTCTTAGCACGGGAAAGGCCGTGGAACAGGTTCATGATCCTTGAGGTTTCCGCTTCCGTATCGGATTCCCTGTTTCGCAGGAACCTCTCATCATCATAGTAAAAAGAATGATCGAGCAGCATCACTACCTTGTCGAATTCTTTTCCGGTGACGGATTCCGATTCGATGCGTGTGAGTGCTTCGCCGGGAAAGCTCTCCATCCCACCTATATCGATACCGAGCCCTCGGTCCCATATGAACATGTATCCTTCCTTTTCATAGAAGCGGATAAGGTTCATTGCTTCATCCATGTCTGCACCGTACACGACCGATACATTCGGATACTCCCTTTTATACATCTTCGATGCGGAAAGGAAGGTGCGTAGGAAAGTCGAAAGCTCATTGTTCATCCTGATCTTGTTGGTCAGCTTAAAGCCCGTAAAATCCTCACGCTTTTCAAAGACCACCGCACCGATGCCGAGTCTTTCCTTTTCGGATACGCAGAGGGCATCGTCATAGGAAATGATAACAGGTGCATTCCACTTTCCGGCGTATCCGCAGATCGTGTCAAAAGCCCTCTCTCCCATTCCGTGGCCTTCATCGATAAATATGGCGGAGTAATCCTTTTCCACGGGCGGGACGGTATTCTTTTCGCAGTAATAGAAATCTATCCTCTTAAGACGCTCATCAAGCTCACTCAGTTCGCTTCTGTGCGATCCGAAATGAAACAGGCAGACGGGTGTCTTACGCGACATGCTCATTGCGATGTCGTACAAAAGGATCGTCTTTCCCGTACCGGGAAGTCCGGTAAAGCCCTGAAGGTTACGTCCGTCGGAAACATTCCTGAGTATCTGCTTTTTAATGTCACGCTGCTGGAAGGTAAGGAAATATTCCTGGCGCAGGAATCTTCCGGGATCGGTTATCGGTGAGATCAGATACCTGTCTTCCTTGAACAGTTCCTCGATATCCCCCGTGTATATGCTGTCCTGATTGTCCAGGAGCACTCCCAGTTCATCGAAGGTACTTTCGACAAGCCTTCCGCTGTTTGAAAGCCTTACGAGCCTGTCCCGGCCGCTTATGTAGGTGTAATAATATACGGGTTTTCCGAGAGTTGAGAGATAGTATCTGTTCTGGATGAGCTGGTTTCTTATCGCTTCGTTCGATACATTGCCGCTCTTAAGTTCGATATTCACGATCTGGTCATCCGCGATGCGTATAAGATCGAATTCTTTTCCGAGCTTTTGCATCGTGTATGAGTAATAGAATGTGAGCATACAGGCATCGGAGCACACGGGCTGCAGCCTTTCGGAAAAAAGTCTGAGCCCTTCCGTTTCCCATTCGCGGATCTTAATAAACCTGCCACGCCCTGACATCTGTCTTTCAACCTTCGACATCAGCTCGGGATCGTTTAACCTTGTAAGCGCATAGATGTTAATAGGTTTCATAATTACAGTATCTGTCATCTAAATAATCTTCAAATACTCTCGCATCATCTTTGGCTATAATTGCAGTTTTAGTTTTCATGAATCAAAACTATCAAACACTTTTAAGATCTACGCCGAGCATGTTGCCGATAAGGTCGTAGAGTTCAGCGGTAACTTCGATGGTGGAGATGCTTTCACCGGTCAGTCCGAAAACCGCAAACAGAACCGATGCGGCGCGCGCTCTTGTATTGACTATCCTGAGCACGCCTTCTTCGTTGCCTCTTTCAAGAAGTGCTTCGAATGAATCGAGAAGTTTGTAATAGGTGCTGATACGCACACAGTCAAGCTGGTACCTCATTGCTTCATCGCCGAAGCATCTGTCGGTATCTTCTTTATCTTCCTTGAACTGTCTCATACAGAAATAAACGAAGGTCTTGAGGATCTCCTGAACGGACTGATCCTTGTTGACCATAAGAGCTATGAGAAGATCGGCGGACCTTTGGGCCCTTCTGTCCAGAACGGCTTTAAAAAGGTTTTCTTTTGATTCGAAATAATGAAGTACGGTTCCTCTAACAACAGAAGCCTCTTTGGCTATGTCGTCAAGATTCACTCCGTAATACCCGTGTTTAAGAAACAGTTCCTCGGCTATATCAAGGATCTGTTTTTTACGTTCCTCGGTATTGTTCATTCTTTTTGCCATGGAATCACCCCTTTTTGAATAGATCATCAGGATCTGTTCACTACCCGTTGAATTAAAGTATATTCCTATTATTGACGATTAGTCAAACCCCGGGGTATTTCCGCAATTTTCACAAATAATAAAAATCCCTTATTTTCCGCATCTTTCCTGTGACAGAGGGCTGTTTTGGTGGTAAGATAAAAGCACTTTACGGAGGAAGAAAAAGTGCGTAATTACCTTAAAAAAGCAGTATCCCTGACAATAGCGGGCTGTTTTCTCATGACCGGCTGCTCCCATACATTTCTGGGAATGCCCGGTATGATATATGATCTCTCGGAACAGATTGCCGAGTATGAAGAAGAAGTAAACGATATGCCCGCCAGCGACATCTGGACCTGGCCGGATACCGAAGAGCATGAAGAAAGTTACGATTGGGAATATGACGATGATTATGAGCCGGCAAATGATGATGCCGAGCCCGGCAGCGTAACGATCTACGTATACATGAACGGCTCCAATCTCGAGACGGAATCAGGTTTTGCCACCACCGATATTCTGGAGATGATCGATGCAGGTTATTCGGAGAATGTAAATGTCCTTATCCAGACCATGGGTACCAAATACTGGTCCAAAACGCTCGGTATCAAGTCTGACAGATCACAGACTTATCGTATAGGACCCGACGGACTTGAGCTTATCCGTGACGATCTCGGTCAGCTCGATTGTACAAAGCCCGAGACACTCAGAGATTTCTTGCGCTACGGTGCACAGGAATATCCCGCTTCGAGAAACATTCTCATATTATGGGATCACGGCGGTGGACCCGCTTACGGATTCGGATGGGATGAGTTCCAGGATGACTGGGAAAACTTAAGCGTTGACGAAATGGTCAAAGCACTGGACGGATGCGGAACTCATTTTGATTTCATCGGAATGGACTGCTGTATCATGTCATGTCTTGAAGTCGCGTATCCCCTCAGTGATTATTGCGATTACATGATCCTCTCCGAAGATTTCGAGAGCTGCCTCGGATGGTATTACACCGGATGGCTCGAAGCTCTCTACGATAATACATCCATATCAACATATGATCTCGGAAAGATCATCATTGATGATATGGTCAGCAAAAATGAGCACGACCATTTCAGAGGCGACAGATCCATCCTCGCTCTCGTTGACGAAAGCAAGGTTGAGAAATTATGGGATGTATGGGTCGATTTCGCTTATGCCAACGAAGATGAACTCCTGAACACCAATTTCAGTCAGGATATGGAAGAAACCGGAAAGGGTGAGGGCTTCTCCGAAAGATTCCGCGGTGATGAGCAGGATAAAAAGGTCTTTGATTTCATACTTGACGAAGTAATAGATTATCTCGAAGACGAATATGAACTCGATGAGTTCTACGACAGTGATGAGGTATATATATCCGATTACTGCATCACCGATCTGATGGGACTTGCACATATCATTGATTCCGATATGTCGGATAAACTGGCTCGTGCAGTTGACAAAGCTCTTCTCTATGTCGGAGCAACCTCCGATAATCTGAGCCTCACAGGAATATCCGTTACACTGCCTTACAATGACAGTTATCTGTACAGCGATCTGACCGATGTATTGGAGAAATGCGACATCGATGAGGAATACATCGAATGGCTTTCTCAATTCTGTGAAGCAGACACAGGCCGCAACAGTGTCGACTGGGGCACCTGGGGCGAGAACTTCTGGAGCGAATGGGGCGACTATCAGGATTCCGACGTCTGGGGCGATTGGGAAGATGATGAAGACTATTGCTACGAAGATGATGATTATTACGACTTCTGGGGTGACTGGGACGAGGACGATGACTATTTGTGGTCAGATTTTTGGGGCGATTGGGAGGATTATTAATTCCTTTTTTTACAATTTAAATTTTTTATAGAAAGGATGTATTTTAGATGAAGAACTATTTTGACCTCACAGGACAGGTTGCCATCGTTACCGGTTGTTCTACCGGATTAGGTGTTCAGATGGCAAAGGCGCTTGCAAACCAGGGATGCAATATCGCTGCTCTCGCGCGCCGTAAGGAAATGATCGATAATGTTGCTGCCGAGATTGAGAAAGAATTCGGCGTAAAAGCAATCGGTGTCCAGTGTGACATCACCGACACCGCAAGAGTTGAAGCAGCAGTTGACGAGGTATATAAGACCTTCGGAAGAATCGATATCCTTATCAACAATGCAGGTACCGGCGCCGTAGCTCCCGCTGAAGATATCACCGATGACCAGTTCCAGGGTGAGATGAATATCGACCTCTTCGGAACATTCAAGGTTTCCCGTGCCGTGGCAAAGAAAGCAATGATTCCTGCAGGTTACGGACGCATAATCAATATTGCTTCCATGTACGGTCTTGTAGGAAACAAGATTGCAGGAAGTGCTCCTTATCACGCAGCCAAGGGCGGCGTAGTAAACCTTACCCGAGCACTTGCTTCCGAGTGGGGAGTTAAGGGAATCACCGTTAATTCCATCTGTCCCGGATATTTCTACACAGATCTTACAACCGATACCCTTAATTCAGATTTCTTCCAGGCAAATGCAAAGACCATGATCCCTCTTGAGAGATATGGAAAAGAAGGCGAGCTCGATTCTACTGCAATCTTCCTTGCTTCTCCCGCAAGCTCATATGTCACCGGTGTAATGATCCCCGTAGACGGCGGATACACCTGCATGTGATCTTTTTCAGGCATTATAAAACTGCGGTTTACTTTGACGGTAAACCGCAGTTTTTTTATTATCTTTTATTTCTTCTTGAATACTTTTTCAAGCGCCCATTTCATTCCGAAAAGCGGATTCTTAATGGCATGTTTCATCTTATCGATATGAGCCTGCTGCAGGGCAACTATTCTCTCAAGCTCCGCGATTCTTGCCGCTTCGCTTTCTTTATCCCTGAGAAGATCCTCAACACGTTCGAATTTCTTGCCGTATTTGGTGAGCGTATCCCTTCCGAGTCCGCCGCCCGTAACAAGCGCCTGGAACTTATCTTCCATCTCATCGAAGGCATCGACAAGAAGTGTATCTATTCCGAGAAATACCGCAAATTCCTGTCTGGTTTTTATCCTGGTCGAGATATTCGCAAAGCTTTCAAAGATGCATCTTGCGACTCTGTACCTCAGGAAATCCTTAGGCACGGGAAAATCAAAGAACCACTCGTAATCGATGCATACCAGGCCGTCTTCCGTTCTTATAAAGTTTCCGAATATCATATCGGCATTTGCCTTCTTAAGTCCGGGAAGATCTTCGGGAAGCTTTATGTCTCCGAATACCTCTTTAAACTTATCGGTGATCTCAAAAGAGCACTCATAGGTATCGGAAATATCATCGATCAGCATATCAAGATGTTCATTGATATCTTTTCTGATATCCTCAAGATCCGCACTTGAATAATCAAGGCATTCAGAGTAAAGAGAATTTCCGTTTATGAATTCAAAATACAGATCATTTCCGCGCCTGGTTAAATCCGCGATCTTTATTGTCTTATAAAAATCCTTCGCAAGATCCTTATTCCTTGCGATGGTATCGATATGAGGAAGTGCCTCTTTGCATGCGGGAGTTTTGACCGCATAGAGCTTTCCTCCCTCTGCCATCATCTTGGTATCAACGCGGTACGGCTTATCTCTGAGCGTATTGAACTTGGCATATATGCATCCGCCGTCCGCAGGTTCATTTCCGTTATATGCGGTGATCATAAACGAATTCGCAAAGTCCGGGAACATACCGTCAGCGCAGACCTGATCCGTTACCCTGACCTCATCAAAAGAATCATATCTGTCGCGGTCATAGTTTGGTGATCTGTATGTGATATCTCCGGGTGCAGGGAGTCTGAGATCCGAATAGATCTCCATGGGAAGTTTATAGTCCGGTACGGGATATCTGAATTCAAGCCCCGTAAATCCCGCTGCTTTGAGCATCGCATTGAGAGCATATCCGGAGAATGTTCTTACCCTCTCAACTCCGTGATATCCTTCGATACCGTCATAGGGCTTACCGGTATGGTCCTCGGAGGCTCCCGCAAAATACTTCATACCGTATTTGTTCTCGATAGCGATATAAAGTCTTCCTCCGTCCTTAAGAAGTGATCTGCACTTTTTAAGCATATCGACAAATGGATCGTCCGAAGAAATGTAATATATAGAATATTCGAAAACTCCGATAAGGGTTATGACATCGAACTTTTCGGTAAACTTCACGTCCTCAAAATTACCGACCATGATGCGAAGATTATCGTAAGCCTGATTTCTGTATGCGTTTATGGTTGAACGCTTTTTGGAAAGATCGACTGCGGTAACCTGTCCGAATTTTTCGCAGAGGATTCCGGAAACGGCTCCGCATCCTGATCCGATCTCCAGAGCCGAGGCATTCTTATCAGCCTCCGTCCATGAAAGGATATTTTTACGTATATCCGATAGATGATAAAGCTCCGCCCAGTCATCTCCCGCAGCAAGCCTTTCTGCGATATCTTCTCCGCTCTTTACTATCCCGAGCAGTCTGTCTTCAACGGATTCACCGTCTGAATAGGCATCACTTCCCTTGTAGTAAGAAAGATCCAGTATTACATTTCCGATTTTTTCTTCATTCATCTTATGAGTTCTTTCCCGGTATCAAACTTTCCGATCCTGCTCCAAAGGCTGAGTTTATATCTGCCCTCTTCTATCAGCTCATGATCGAACTGTGCTATAAAACCGCAAAATTCCGTATTTGGTATTCTTTTTATCTTATATGCATCAGGCCTGTACCAGCTCTGTAATTCCGCAAGGTAGTAATTCTTATCGTCATATATGACCATCTTTCGATCGGTCTTATGATTGAATTTATAATCGGATGCATAACTCCATCCGAAGATGTGAACGAATTTAAAAGCATCGATCTCATCAAATGCAATCTCGGTATCATCTCTTACCGGAGCTTCCTTCCATGCCTTGATCTCAGCGGGAGTCATCTTCCTGACACTCGTCTTAACCTTATACATCCATCTGGTGTAATCGGGACCGGTTCCCGCATATCTCATGGCAAGATTGATGTTGTAATAAGGATGGGGCGAATTTTTTAATGCATGTGCCGAATACAGACGTGCATGCTCTTTGATGAGTCTCCTGTATTTGGTCTCATTTACTTCATCGGTTCCGCGGCTTACCGATTCTTTGTGTATCAGACGCACATCCCCTCTGACGCAGTTAACGTATCCCGCATTGATCAGATCATAGCAAAATGCAACGTCGTTATAACAAACGGACATGTCCTCATCAAAACCGCCTACTGAGTCAAACTTACTCTTCTCAACCGCAAGACATGCTGCCGTTACGCCGTTAACATCATTCGGGAATATAGCATCGGGGCACCCTTCATCACCGGGATGATAACCCTGATATATATGATTGGGACCGTCAACACAATCCTTGGTTCCGCAGTGCTGGATCATATTTCCTTCCGGATATAAAAGCATACATCCGACCGCACCTGCATAAGGAATCCTTGCCTGCCCCGCCATGCTGCCGAGCCATTTGGGATCCGTGATCTTGATATCGTCATTTAAGAATACAAGCACATCTCCCTTTGCATTCTTTGCACCGAGGTTGCACATATAAGAGAAATTGAAATCTCTTTTTTCATAGATGTATTTTGCACTGTATTTCCTGCAAAGATCTTCGTAGACCTTTTTGTTTTCATCGGAGCTTCCGTTATCTACGAGAATTATCTCATAATCCCTGTAAAGAGTTACTTCATCGAGGGTTGTAAAACATTCTTTAAGGCATTCCGGATTATCCTTGGACGGGATCACTATACTGACAAGTCCGCTTGTTTCGTGATCCACAATACATCTGTCTTCGACAACGCTTACATTTCCCTTAAGGCCGCGCCTTGCAAGTGCTCTCTTTACCGCTTCGGGATCTGCAGGGAATTTCTCGTGATCACCGGTCCGGTGGAAAAGAATACGATCAACATGTGCTACCGCTGCTTTTTCGGAAATTCGAAGCCACAGATCATAGAAAGGATCTGCACTCGCCCCGTCTACAAGGCCACCCGCTTCCTCGTATGCCTTTTTGGATACGAGAACAAAACCGCCATAGTAGTTAACAGACATTAAAAGATCGGGAGCATAGTCGGGCTTAAACCAAAGCTTATCCCTTACTCCTTCTTCATCGATGTAATCTTCATCGGAATAGATAAGGCCGGTGTTTTTATCGGACTTAAGGATCTTGGCGCACTCATAAAGCGCCCTCTTTTGAAGGACGATACCGCTCTGCACAAAAACTATATATTCGCTTTCGGATTTTCTGACAAGTGAGTCCGTTTCCCCGATATTATTTCCGCAGACATTTACGGATTTGATACGTGCGCAGGCCTGATCTTCAATTGACATGAGCGTTTTCTTAAGCCCTGCTTCACCTCCGGTTACCATCACGGATACGGAAAGCCTTTTACCACTCAGGGAAGGCCTCTCGTATTCGCTGTCCAGAAGCTTAACGTAAAGATCCGGAGTATTGGTATAGTACTTCATCAGCTTCCACAGGTTCGCCGCTCCTACAACGCCTGTATGTACGTAATTGTACTGTGCCTCCTCCGGCAGACGAGACCATATATAGTCAGTGACTTTTTTCTTAAAATCAAACATCGGCATACGCATTCATTTTATCATATACGCGGGATTTCTAATACATCGGAATTAAAAAAGGGAGCCCGCATTAAGCGGGCTCCCCGTATTTTGGAAAGCTGAAAGTTTTATCCTTCAATGGCAATGTACTTGTTCTCTGCTCTGTCGGGAAGAGCCTCCTTCTTGGGTACGGTAAGCTTCAGGATACCGCCCTTAAACTCACCCTTAATATCACTCTGGACAAGGCCGTCACCTACATAGAACTGTCTCATGCAGCTGCCTGCATAACGCTCTCTGTGGATCCATTTGCCATCCTTTTCTTCCTCGTCCTTATCAAGGCCCTTGGAAGCCTGTACGGTCAGATAACCGTTCTCAAGCGATACCTGGATATCATCCTTGCTGAATCCGGGAAGATCGATGTGGAGTTCGTACTCTTTATCCTTCTCCTTGATATCGGTCTTCATCAGGTTACCCGCATGGCGTCCGTAAAGCTTCTTCTCGCACTTCTTCATGTCTCTGTCATTCCATACAGGGAGATCAAAAAGGTCATCGAATAAATCGTTGTTGTAGATACTAGGGAACATCATCATAAGTCATTCCTCCTTCTATTCCGGAGCGTCCTGATGTGCCGTTATGGTCACCTTTGAGTTATCCGAACGCTCTTTGTTTCTTTGTTCTAGATGCAATATAACACGTATTGTTAGCACTGTCAACAGGTGAGTGCTAATTATTTTCTAAAATAATTATAAACATCAAAAAATGCACCAATACCAAAAAAACTGTAAAATGCAGGTCATGCACTTTACAGGGATTTCGTTTATATGTAATTGTTTAATCTATAAGTCTTGCATTTCTAAGAGTACAGTATGTATAACCGCCGTCCTCATAAGTATCAAATTCGCCGATAACAGTTATATCGTCACCGTATTCGGGATAATCATCCGGAAAAGAATACGAATCATCAAGCACAAACTCTATTCCCTGGGAACAGCACTGTGTTGCATCCTGAATTATACAGGCACAGTAAAATTCCGTATTCTGAGTCATATCGGTGCAGGCATACATTCCGGTCATCTTAACTGTTTTCCCGAGATATCTGTCTGAATCGGTGATCAGACTGTAGACCTGAGAATAAACCATCACGCTTGATAAAACCGTAAGGTCGATATCCACACCCTCCGTCTGTAATACGGATTCATCAAGACTCAAAGGCTCGGGTTCGGGTGCCCCTTCATCCACACCGCTCTGACGTCCGGCAGGCTCCTGCGAATCCGACAGTCCGGGAACTTCACTCAGATCATCCCGGGCTTCATATGCGGTCTGTGCATCATACTCTGCCATCCTCTGAGCCAGAACATCTTCAACATCCGATGCAGAGTCCTGTGTAAGATCATGGGATACATTCCCGCTTCCGGATTCGCATCCACTCATCATTACCAGCGACATCATAAGTATGACCGCGATCTTTTTTTTCATTATCTGCCTCCTTTTACGGAACCGATAAGCGAGCAGATACCAAATGCCAGAATATCGGTCGCAACGATCGTAGATCCTGTCGGTGTTCCGGTAAGAAGCGAGATTATGATACCGAAGAATGCGCACAGAACCGAGAGAATCGCAGAAAAAATCGTAACGCTTTTAAACGTCTTAAATATTCTCATTGCCGAAAGCGCAGGGAAAATAACAAGCGCAGATATAAGAAGCGATCCTACAAGGTTCATGGCAACCACAATGATCACCGCGATGACGACCGCGATAAGAAGATTGTACGCATCCGCCCTGACTCCCGTACTTCTGGCAAAAGTCTCATCGAACGTAACCGCAAATATCTTGTTGTAGAAAAGAATAAATATGATAACCACGATCACGGATAAGACCGCACAGATCGTAACTTCTCTGCTTGTCAGGGTCAGGATCGACGTCGATCCGAAAAGAGTACTGCACACATCACCCGAAAGATTGGATGATGTGGGGAAGATATTCATAAGCATGTATCCGAAAGCAAGCGCTCCGACGGATATCATTGCGATTGCGGCATCACCCTTGATCTTCGCATTCTGTCCCGTTTTCAGAAGAAATATTGCCGCAACGATTGTTCCGGGCAGAACGATTATCATATTGTTGGAAAGATTAAGAACCGCAGCTATGGACATTACTCCGAATGCAACATGGCTGAGTCCGTCACCGATGAACGAATATCTCTTAAGTACCAGCGTTACACCAAGAAGTGATGCACACAGTGCGATCATCACTCCGACCAGTACCGCATATCGTACAAACGGATATTCCATATATAAAGCAAGTTTCTCTATCATCTCATCACCATCATTAGCTGCACGCTCATCCCACATGCGGGTCTTTGGCCTGCATCATCATAAAGATCTTGCCGGCCTTACTCTGTAAATATTCACTCTTCGATCCGAAAAAGATCGTATTTCCGATATGAAGTATGTGGTCGGCATACTCAACCGCAGATTTGATATCATGCGAGATCATCACAATAGTGATGCCCTCTTTGTTAAGTTTTGAAACAAGTTCATACATCTCGGCTGTAACCCTGGGATCAAGTCCCGATACGGGCTCGTCGAGTATCAATACTTTCTGTGTGGCACAAAGTGCTCTTGCAAGAAGCACTCTCTGCTGCTGTCCGCCGGACAGTTCACGGTAGCATTTGCCTGACAGATCTGTGATCCCCATCTTCTCCATATTATCAGCGGCGAGTTTTTTCTCTGCGCTGTTATAGAAAGGCCTGAGTCCTATCCTGCTCTGGCATCCGGATAAAACGATCTCTTTAACGGATGCCGGGAAATCCTTCTGTACAACCGTATGCTGGGGAAGATATCCGATTTCGTTCGGCATAAGTCCGTCACCGAATTTAACCTCACCCGCAACGGGCTTTATGAGTCTTACAAGAGTTTTGACAAGTGTGGATTTACCGGAACCGTTCTCTCCGACAATGCACAGATAATCACCCGGATTCACTTTAAAATTCAGATGCTCTGCAACTGTCTGACCGCCGTACCCGACAGACAGATCCTTTGCCGTTATCAGTGCCATGTCCTTTCCTCCGAAATTAAAATAAGATTAAGCCTTTGATTCAAGGCATTCGTTACACATTCCGTAAAATACGGTCCTCAATGGATTGAGCTTGAATTTATGCTCCGAATAAAGGTGCTTTTGAATCTCCTCAAGCTCCTCACACTTAAGATGAATGAGCTTTCCGCACTTTTCACATTTGCAATGAAAGCAGGTCTCATTCTTCTTGTGCACACTCATTCCGACATATTCGAAACACGCGCTGCTCCCGCTTTCGAGTATATATTTATTCAGGATACCCTCATCGACGAATTTCTCGAGCTGGCGGTAAACCGTGGATTGCCCGATGGTCACACCTTGGGCCCTGAAATGATCATATACATCCGCCGCGGTGATATGAACTCCCGGTCTGGATTCAAGATATGACAACATTATTTCACGCTGTTTGGTCTTGTAATTAGAGCCTGAAGCCATAGTATCCCTCCTGTGTATAAATTGAGAACCGTTTCCATTTTTAACATTAAGACAGCACAATGTCAAGATTTGGGAACGATTTTCATAATGGTTTAGTTCGCTGAAATTCGTAATAGTCCGTAATATCCGCAAAATCAGCACTTTTTAAATTGATCCCGATGGATACTTGCCCTCGTTTGCTTGACTATTTGCTAAACTAAAAAAGCCCCCACAGCCGGAGCCGTGGGGATGTGAGGGGGATATATCGTCAGGCTATATAGCCGAGCGACCTTCATTGATACCGAATGCTACATAATGGTAATAATACATAGGCTTGTTATCACCGTAAGCATTCCGCAAATCTTCGTAGTGGTCTTTGTAGACCGTGGGATTAAATTCCGCAGATGCCTGTCTGAACTCGTTCATCCCAAAAGTGATGAAGTGATTCCAAAGTGCGGTTTCATCATCCCCGAATGCCGATTTTAAATCGGGGTATTTATTGGAGTAGTAAGAGGGATTAAACACAGGGGAATAATCCAAGCCATTGAGCATGAATCCCGATGCGGAGTCCCACTCTTGCATCACAAGGTTCTGATCTGTAATCACTCCCGCCACTTTGTTTGACCTTATGGGGTTTTCCGTTCCACCATATTGCCACATCATGTATGAATTACCGCTGTTAAGCACAGGGGGAGTAACGGAATATCTTGCTACCCAATGCAGCAAGCCTTTGAGTCTCTTGTCATCGAATTTTGAATTAAAGTGGCTCTCGGACGAATAGATCCCGCATTTATATCCGGCATTGTTCAGGATCCCGCAGAATGTGAGGATAATATTCGTGAGCATCGTCTTGTCCTGGTTGAGCATATTGCCCTCAACATCGTAAAAGACAGTTTTTATATCTTTGCCTTTTAAGAGTTCGATAAAATGCTCTGCTTCTGCTGTGGCTTTTTCAAGCGTGTAGCAATTCCCGTAATAGTATGATGCAATCTTCCACGATCCCGCTTTTGCTTGGGTGTAGAAATCATTAAATAAAGGGTCTGAATAATTGCCACCGCCACCGGCTCTTATAACGATGTGATCGAATCCCTCTTCTCTTGCCTTGAGAAGCACAAGCCCTCTCTGATGGATTGACACATCAATAGCAAAGGCTGAAAAGGTACTTGGCATCGGTTCGGGCTGTCCGTAATTCACATAAGGTGTGAGAAGTCCGTAATCTGTCCATGAATACTTGCTCTTGGGTCCTCCCTTGTACTGATATCTATTGCCCTGACAATCAACATAGGTATACTGAACCTTGGATTCCCAGGCGCCTGTGCATTCGACTACATTGACCAATCGACCATTATAGAGGAAATCTCCGATATAAACTCCGGCATGGGGAGAGGTTGACAGATACAGATAAGTGCCAGGCTGTGACAGTTTGGTGAAGTCCCTTGACCTTCCTGTACACTTCATGAGAAGTGAATATCCGTCACAATCCCCTGTGACAAAGTTCTTGGGAGAAACATAAGAGCCTTCAATCTTGGTATCTTCCCACGAAGGTATCGCAAGTATCGTTTTGACGAGGTTCCAACAATCCCACGAATACCTTGTACCATCATAGTAACCGCAATTCCTCGGAAATTTGTTGTTGTAGTAGTTCGGGACATCGTGAGCGAGTTTCAGCTTTGCGATAAAATCGGAAAGATTCATCATAAGCCTTACCTCAATCTTCTATGTCATCGAGACGTTTGTTGTACGCCTTGGTTGATACCCCGATTAAAGCACCGATGAATGTTGCTATCGCTGATATAGTCCCGACAACGATGTCAATGTGGGGAAGATGATAGAGAGCAAAGATGGTGGTAAGGAACACGTTAAGAGCGGGAACGCCGATAACGCATATGCGGCTCGCCTCATTGAGTTGATTCTATCCTGTGGAGTCCTTCCTTCAGTATTCTGATACATACTGAGATATCTGTCAGGATCATATCCTTCAACGTTGGTTTTTTCATTGAATCTTATCGCATATCCGAGGGACTTAACCAACTACTCATTAATGAGATCCTCTACTTTGATGCCGAGGACTTTTGTGATTTTCACAAGATCATCAGCTCTAAGCTTCGCTCCTTCGTTGACAACCCTCTGAAGTCTTCTTCCAACTCCGGACTTCTCAGCTACAGCTGACACGTTATAGCCGTGTTCTTTGAGGTAAGTCTTTAAGTTCTGTTCAAGCATCATCCCATCTCCTTTCGTTTTCAGATTGCTTATCGGTTTTCCGATATTTTACGATATGCGTTATCGGTTTTCCGATTATGTGTACAATATATTCCGTTTTCCGATTGCTGTCAACCGTTTTTTGGATATTTTTTTATTTTTATCAGTTTTCAAATGAAAAAGGCTGATTTATAATGATTTTGAAAGGAGGGATTGAATATGACGGAAAGAGAAAGATTTGCCAATAGACTCATAGGCTATCGGAAAGCAATAGAGATGTCACAAGCTGACCTATCGAAGAAAGTAGGAAAAGCGCAGTCTGTTATTTCCGCATGGGAAAAAGGACAATCCAGCCCGGATGTAGATATGTTAAATTCACTCGCAAAAGCTCTGGAAGTTTCAATTCCTGAGTTGTGCGGTGTAACTGATGCCAATTCGAGCGATCAGGAACTGTTGGACGCTTTCCATGCAGCCGATCCAATTACTCAAAAGAACATACGCCTGCTGCTCGGGCTGGGAGGTAATGATAATGTGGATAAATAAGCGAGGCTATATGCAAGAACGCATCACAGATCCACACACCGGGCTTCCAAGGATCATCTCCGTGAAGTGTTCCAGTAATTCCATGAAGGCTCGGGACGAAGCATATAGACAATTACAGGATAAGATAAAGAGATTGTCCGAATCAGAGTTTCGATTCTTCCAGGCTATAGATGTTTATCTTTCAGAGATGCAGAAGGAATGGAAGCCCTCGACATATTCGCATGAGAACTCCCACTTCAAACGAATAAAGAAGATCCTCGGTGATGCTTACATGAATAAGCTCACCGCAGGATATATCAGAACGAAGTTCATAGAATCGGGCAAGAACAATCACACCCTCAACGATTATCAATACTC
>JAGPFR010000010.1 GCA_018056425.1 Lachnospiraceae bacterium | reverse complement strand
TTTGAATTCCACGGAGGATATTATGGCTTTTGATTTTAAGAAAGAATATAAAGAATTTTATATGCCGAAGAACAAGCCGGAGATTGTGAATGTTCCAAAGGCAAACTATATTGCTGTCAGAGGTAAGGGGAATCCAAATGAAGAAGGTGGAGCATATCAGCAAGCCATTAGTGTGCTGTATGCAGTAGCATATACGCTAAAAATGAGCTATAAGACAGATTACAAAATTGAGGGATTCTTTGAGTATGTTGTTCCACCGCTTGAAGGCTTTTGGTGGCAAGATGATGTTGATGGTGTAGATTATGCAAACAAATCTGCTTTCAATTGGATTTCTGTTATTCGGCTACCTGATTTTGTTACTAAAGCGGATTTTGATTGGGCAGTAGAAACCGCAACGAAGAAGAAAAAGTTTGATTGTTCGTCAGCGGAATATCTCACAATTGAGGAAGGTCTGTGCGTTCAAATAATGCACTTAGGACCATTTGATGATGAGCCCGCAACTGTTGCAATTATGGATGCTTATTTAGAGCAAAACGGATATGCTAATGATATGAGCAAGGAAAGATTGCACCATGAGATATATATGTCGGATGCAAGAAAGGTTGCTCCTGAGAAGTGGAAAACAGTTATTAGACATCCAATCAAGAAAGCGTAAAATTTCAGTTTTATGGATATGTTTCCACAAACGACTAAACAACGGAAAAGGCTATGGATATGTTCCCACGCTCGTAAAATCAGCAAAGACATTCAGCCTATCCTATCGAGCCATCTTGAATTCGGCAACCTTATTATATGTAAGCATAGGTTATTCCTCCTTGCCGTCATCCGGCACAAATTCTATAATCTCATCCATCTTGCAATTCAAGGCTCGGCAAATCTTCTCCACCGACTCCAGAGAAATATAGGTATCGTTGCGCAGACGGGTGGAAATATTTGCACTGTAGCCAGCCTGCTTTTGCAGGTCAGCAATGGTCATATCTTTATCAATCAGCATATGCAGTAACTTCTTATAACTAACAGCCATATTGCGACCTCCTTCTATATCATACCATTTATTATATCACGCAAAAGTGAAATTTTCAATCAGTCAAGCCAAGAAAATTTGTAACATTTATATGACCGATATCGCTTGCTATTTCTGCCCATAAGAGCGAATATGTACACTACCAAAATCTAAGGAGGCAGATTATGAGCAGAGATTGGACACAGGAAGAATTGCAAAGGGCAAGTGCGGTGATGAAGGCTGCCGGCATATGGGGTATGAGGAATTTTGCGAGGCATTGGGAAAAGATGCCCTTATCGCCTTTTGCAAGGATGAAAAAGGTAACCTTATTAAAATAGAAAATTTCCTCGGCAGCAAGGATGCCTTTCGTGAAGTCTTGGAACGGGACTTCGCCCATCTAAAGGTAATCACAGTGTTGTCGCAAGAAGATATTGATTTCATACGAAATGCCCTAAAATAAATACTCATCCGCAATCTGCCGTAGTGCCATTAAGGTACTTCGGCTTATTTTTTGCTCATTTTTGAGCGAAAGTTCATTTTTATCCGCTCAAAACCACAAACCTTCTCCAGTGGTAAATCAGATGAGATTTTTTAAAAACCCTTCGTCAAAACGGCTCCATCATCTCCAAAGGATAGTAAGGGAAAGAAATTTATAAGATTTTTTGGAATTACCCGGAATTCGCCTTATGAATTCCCCTTAGGAAGTTAGAAAGGAAAATTTCAAAATCCTTCGTCAAAATGCACTCCCCATCTCCAAAGGGGAGTAAGGAAAAGAAATTTTTTCTTTCCGAGGGGGTTCGATTCCTACGGATTTTTCGCTTATGGACAGAGGGAAGAAAACTCTCACGATACTGCATCTAATGGCCATTTAGATAAATACACAAAAACCAAGGAGGTACAAGCCTATGAACAATATAGAACATCCCTGCAGAGAGGAGGTGCAGCGTCTGCATGACAACCTTCCGCTATTTCTGCGAGAGAATGCTCGTTTCTGCCTGTGGCGATATGAACAGCGCAAAGGCAAACCGACCAAAGTGCCATATCAAGTGAATGGTCGCAGATCAGACTCCACGGATATAGCTACATGATGACCCTTGCCGATGGACAACCTCCACTGTGGTGCATATTCTGGAAAGACAGGAATACCTCGGTCGCACGGTCAATTTCAAGACCTATCGCAAATCCTACAAGCTGAAAAAGCAGATGAAGAATGACCCGTCAGAATGGCAGATTTTCGAGGATACCCACGAGGCTATTATTGATAAGGAAACCTTCGACATCGTTCAGCGTATCCGAGATGGCAGACGCAGGGTAACACCGATGGGAGAAATGCCGATACTTTCCGGTATGGTCTATTGTGCCGACTGTGGTCAGAAACTGTACCAAGTAAGGTCAAGGGATTGGGAACACGATAAGGAGCATTTCGTTTGCGCCACCTATCGTAAAAAGGGTAAGCACGAATGCCAATCCCACCAGATACGCAATGTGGTTATAGAGCAGCTGCTATTGGCAGACCTTCAACAGGTCACAGCCTTTGCGAGGGAGCATGAACCTGAATTTGTGGAAATGGTCACCAAAAGCAAATCAAGAGAAATTGACCGCAGCCTGCGTGAATGCCGTAAGGAATACGAACAGGCACGAGCAAGAATTTCCAAACTGGACACCATCGTACAGCGTTTGTACGAGGACAACATCGAAGGGAAAATCAGTGATGAGCGTTTTGCCAAGATGACTGCCACCTACGATGCCGAGCAAAAACAGTTGGAAAGCCGTGTGGTGGAATTACAGGCATTCCTTGACGAGGCAAAAGAAAAATCCCTTAACACCGAATACTTCCTGTCACTTGTTAGGAAATACACGGATATTAAGGAATTGGATGCTGAAATTATTCGTGAGTTCGTGGAACGCATTATTGTGTTTCAAGCAGAAAAGGTGGATGGTCACAGACAGCAGCGTATTCAGATTGTTTACAACTATATCGGAGCCTTGGATATTCCAAGCAAAACAGAAAAAACGGCATAGCCGGAATTTAATCCAACTATGCCGAATTTTTCAAAGGGATGAAATCCCTAAGTCGCACCAACTTTAAGGATGTCTCTTTTTTATATTCTTTACTCTTCCGTTATTTAAGTATTCCGCTGTCTTCTATGGTTTTAAGAGCTTCTTCGATAACGGGAACCGTTGCAACAAGTGCCATTCTTACATATCCTTCACCGGAAGGTCCGAATGATGAACCGGGTGTACATAAAACCCCTGTCTTTTCAAGAAGTTCCATGCAAAATTCCATGGATGATCCGTGTCCTTCCGGAACAGGTGCCCAAACGAACATCGAACCCTTTGCATCGGGAATATTCCAGCCGATCTTTCTTGCGCCTCCGCACAGTGCATCACGTCTTCTCTGGTATTCTTTATTCTGCTCTTTAACAGAGTCCATAGGGCCTGTAAGAGCCGCTATAGCAGCCTTCTGGATGGGGATAAACATACCGAAATCAATCTGGCTTCTGAGCTTTTTAACGGCGGCTACGATATCTTTTCTTCCGACAAGAAAACTGATCCTTGCACCGGTTACATCATAGGATTTTGATAATGAGAAGAACTCAACGCCAACATCAAGTGCACCGTCATACTTAAGGAATGACTGACCGATATTTCCGTCATAAATAATATCGCTGTATGCATTGTCATGTACGATAATTACATCATATTTTTTAGCCCATGCGATTATCTCATCATAAATGCCTTCACGAGCAACGCTTCCTACAGGATTTGCGGGAAGTGATACTATCATAACCTTAGCTTTCTTTGCAACATCCTCTGGAATCGAATTTACGTCCGGAAGGAAGCCATTTTCGGCAACAAGAGGGTAGTAGTAAGGACTTGCCTCGGCAAGAAATGTTCCGGCCTGAAATACGGGATAACAGGGATCGGGAAGAAGGATAGTATCTCCTTTATTAAGTAAAGCAAGTGCCAGATGTCCGCAGCCTTCCTGGGTTCCGTAGCAGCTCATGACCATATCCGGAGTTATTCCGTCTACATCATAACGCTTTTTAAAATATGCGCTGACAGCTTCAAGCATTTCAGGCATATCCCTGAGCGAATATTTCCAGTTTGCCGGATCCTTGGCAGCTTCTATAAGAGCATTTTTAATATGATCGGGAACCGGAAAATCAGGTGTTCCTACGGAGAAGTTATAGATCTTTTGACCCTTGGCTTCACATGCGATTTTCTTTTCGTTCAGAGCTGCAAATATCTCTGCACCGAAATTATCAAGTCTGTCTGCAAATTTCATGATACAAAAAAACTCCTAAATTATTTTCTTAGACTAAAACGTGTAAATTATTATATTTACATCGTATTTAACGAGTAGTTAGTGCGCGTCAAGATTCATATACCGTGAACTATTCCTGTAAGCAGCGCGCTAACTATTCGTTAAATACGCATTTTGCGAATAGTACTATATGGATGCCCTACTGCATATTTGTGCCACCGTAGCCTCAATATCAAGGTTTGTTTCATCGATTTCGATATCCGCAAATCGTCTGTAAAGAGGTAAACGCTCTTCATAAATATCAGCAAGCGTTTGTCCCGGCTTTAAAACGACGCCTCGGTTTTGCAGATTACCTAATCTGTGTGTAAGTTCTTCAAGACCCAGATGAAGGTAAATTATGAGCGAATTCTTATGTAAATGCTCCATGCCTTCGGAGCCGTATACGACGCTGCCGCCCGTAGCTATCAGATATCCTTTCTGATCTATGCTTTTCAGCACGTTTTCTTCGATCTTTATGAATCCGTCAACACCTTCATCGGCAATTATCTGTTTAAGCAAACGGTGTTCACTTGTCTGTATCATCAGGTCGGTATCTTCAAATTTAAGGCCGAGAGTCTTGGCAGCAATAACTCCGGCTGTGCTTTTGCCGACTCCCGGCATACCGATCAGGACTATATTATCGTACTCTCTCATCTTGTTAATTTATTAACAGAGTTATCCGCGTCTTTGGTCTAACTCTTTATGCTCCATGTAGAATTTTCTCTTATCGGCATACATAGACTCATCAGCTTCATGGAAAGCACGTAATACATCTTTTGTGCTTTCAACGTAGCTGTGACCTATCGCAAAGCTTAAGGTTCCGTTAGCAGCTATAGCTTTTCTGAGTTCTGTTTCTTTTTCAATTACTTCTTCCTTGCTAGCATCTTTGAGAAGAATAAAGAACTCGTCTCCGCCTGCTCTGTATATTTCATAACCGATGAAAACTTCCTGTAAGATAAGAGCTGCATTCTTAAGAAGTATATCTCCGGCTTCGTGTCCCTTGGTATCATTAACTCTCTTAAGACCGTTAAGATCTGCAAAAATAACTCCAAGAGGATGAACTCCCGGGTCTTTGTCATTAGCCATCGAATCAACTCTGGAATTCATGGCATTACGGTTAAAGGCTCCGGTAAGAAGATCCACAGTGCTGAGCATATGCAGTCTGTTGAGCAATCTGAATCTCGATATTTCCGATGACAGGAAAAAGGTCGTAAGCTCAAGCGTATCTTTAATACGTTCGGTGTTATCTACTTCAAAATTAGTAGCCCATATATATCCGATAAGCTCACCTTCAAAACTGAGCGGACAAAGAACAAGATTATAAACACGCGATTTAGTAAGCGATTTATACCATGCAGGATTATTAGCGTTGATCTTCTGAAGCTCAACGACATTTTTAATTATCAGCGGTTTATTGTCGTGAACAATTGAAGACCAGCTTTCAACAAGCCTGAATTGTTCATCTTCATGCCAATTTATCGGTTCTTCAATGACATCATCCATAAAAGAATGTGCAAGCATCGAACATTTGCGATTAGCCTTATCCACCAAAAGAAGACACACATGCTTTGCCTCACATATTCTTCTGATATCGACGATAACTTCATTGATCGCTTCACCGAAATCATCGGCTCCCTGAAGTTTGAAACATGTTTTTAAAACATCTGCAGCGGTTTCTTTAGACAAATGGTCAAGAAACTTTGATCCTGAATCATCGGAATTGGTTTTAAGATCTTCTGAATTTAGAACGATAGTAAATGGACCGTCATTGGTTAAGTCCACTCTCATATCGGCACCGAACTCTCCTGTTTCGGTCATAAACCCTGCTTTGCGGCACTCTTCTATTATATGTTCATAGATAGGAATAGCTTTATCCGGCTTCGCAGCCTTAATAAATGAAGGTCTGTTTCCGTGACTGCAATCTGCACAGAGTGTGAACTGAGAAACTATGAGAAGTTCTCTACCAACAGCTTTCAGATCAAGATTAGTCTTACCTTCTTCATCCTCAAATATCCTGAGACCAAGAAGCTTCTTTATCATCTTGTCTGAGATTTCAATAGTATCTTCCTCTTCGATGCCGCACAAAACCAGGAATCCTTTGCCAATGAATCCCGCTATTCTTTCACTCGTTGTTTTGTTTTCCGCAGTTTCGATGACCGATACCGATGCATTCAAAACTCTTTGTATTACAAATTTCATTACTTCTTCTTATCTTTTTTTATGTTTTTATTAGTCCTGAAATTATCGATTACCGATGCGATAAAGCCTTTCTTTTTCGGTTTCTTTTCGATGGGAGGTATGGGATTTACCGAACCGTCTTCATTGATCGTTCCGACATCTATATAATCGGATGTCCTGTAGGGATAACCTTTAGCCTTAAGACGATTTCTGCCGAGCTGTCTTAAGCCGGCATAGATAACCGCAAATACAGGTACACCGATCACCATTCCGAACACACCGAATAAACCGCCGAACAGTGTGATCGAAATAATGATCCAGAATCCGGTAAGACCGGTTGATGTCGATAGAATTCTGGGACCGAGTACATTTCCGTCAAACTGCTGAAGTGCCAATATGAAAAGAATAAACGCAAGAGCTTTTCTGGGATGCAACGGATCGAATGCAAAAATAAGTATTGTCGAAGGAACGGCTCCGAAATAAGGTCCGAAGAAAGGGATTATATTGGTCACTCCGACGATTATGCTGATAAGTATCGCATATGGGATCTGCATCAGTGTACATCCGATAAAACAGATCAGTCCTACTATGACCGAATCAACGATCTTACCGAAGAAGAATCCGATGAATGTTCTGTGAGTGAATCTGAATGCTTCTACCAAAGCATTTGCGGTTTCTCTTGGAAATACCGCGTAGATGATCTTCTTGCATCTTCCCACATGTCTTTCCTTGCTCCAGAGAACATATATGGAAATGATAAAGCCGATAATGAAATTCCAGAGTTTCTTTATGAATACAAGGAAACCCTGGGATAAGGATTTGATTATATTTGCGGAAAGTGATTTAAAGTTTTCGGTAACCCATGTTGAAATGTCTTCGGAGAATCTGTTCAGATCATCCATGACAAATGCTTTAAGGGAAGGATTATCTTCCAGGAATTTATCAAACCATGCGGTTATGTTATTCAGATAAATATTGATATTGGAAACGATGCTGATGAGTGAAGGAATGACCTGTTTGATGGCTATCTGGATCATCGCATAAAACAGCAATATGGTGAAAATAATGATAAAGATGATGGATGTTGCCCTTGCAAGAGGCATCTTGTTTTCATCTTTGATGAACTTGAACTTTTTATAGACGGGATACATTACCTTTGTTTCAAGCATGTTTAACAAAGGACTGTACAGATATGCAATGATGAATCCGACATAAACAGGCGACAGGATCTTATTGATATGGCGGATGGATGCTTTGAACTCGTCGTGATAAAAAACTATATAGATTGAAACAATACAGCAGAGAAAAGTGACGAAGAAAGTTAATCCCCATTTAAAATAATGGTTGTCAAATTTCGGATTCTTATTCCTGCTTCGAATCCTTCCTTCGGAATTGACTGTGATGATATCTTTTTCTTCATCTTTTTCGTTGTAATTCTTCATTTTGTCTCCCCTTAAGGACCCTTGTGATTATAACATTTAAGAAGGGAAATTTCATCACTTTAACGTAAAGAAATGTGATATAATCTAACCATGGCAGTACTTAATAACGAAAACTATCATGAGGCTCAAGTCAGGGACAATATCCGCAAAATGCGGCTTGTTCTTGATACTCTTCCATCCAGGCTCAAAGAATATTTCAGGGCGATCGAACCTAACACTTCCGCCAGGACCAGACTTGCCTATGCTTATGATATAAGGATGTTCTTTGAATTTCTGAAAGAGAACAACCCATCACTTAAAAATGAAGAAATAAGTGACTTTAATATATCGATCCTTGAAAGTATCACGAGGTTTGATATTGAAGAATATCTCGAAAACATCTCCCTGTATGAAAAAGACGGCAGGACCGTCATCAACGGAGAACGCGGAAAGGCCCGTAAATTATCTGCTCTCAGAAGTATGTACAAGTATTTTTTTGAAACCGAACGTGTTTCCAAAAATACCGCAGAGCTTGTAATACCTCCGAAGATCCATGAAAAAGAGATCATCAGACTCGATACCGACGAAGTCGCAAAGCTTCTCGATATGGTTGAGACCGGAGAAAACCTCACCGATAAAGAGCTTATATATCATTCAAGAACCAAGACCAGGGATATTGCAATCCTTACTCTTCTGCTCGGTACCGGAATCCGTGTATCCGAATGTGTCGGTATCAATCTTAAAGATGTCGATTTCAAAAACGGCGGTATCAAGATCACCCGAAAAGGCGGTAATGAAGCGGTTGTATATTTCGGAGATGAAGTAGAGGCAGCACTCCACGATTATCTGGAAGAAAGGGAAGGTATCAATCCCGAAAGTGGCTCTGAAAACGCCCTCTTTCTTTCTATGCAGAACAAAAGAATAAGTGTCAGGGCTGTGGAGAAACTGGTTAAGAAGTACGCATCAAGGCTTACAAGCCTTAAAAAGATCACCCCTCATAAGCTGAGAAGCACCTATGGCTCCGCTCTCTACAGAGAAACCGGTGATATCTATCTGGTTGCCGATGTTCTCGGGCATAAGGACGTTAATACAACAAGAAAACACTACGCTTCCCAGTACGATGAAAGAAGAAAACTTGCTGCCAACATCGTAACGCTTCGTGAAAAGGTTCCCGAAAATAAGCAGGATGATCATAAAGATGACTGAAAAAAACGGATCCTCTTTTTAGGGGGATCCGTTTTATTATGTGGTAAATATATTCCGAAATGAGATAAAATTATTGCGAAATGTGATAAATATATGCCATTTTGTGATGTATATCCATCATTTGTACTCTGTTGAATAATAGCAAATACTGATCAGTTCACCTGCTTTTATGTCATCCGAAAAGTACATCTGGTTCATCTGACGTACTTCCGAAACATACTCGGATACCGATGAATAGTGGGCTTCATCCATATACTGTTCCGCAATCGAAGTGAGCGTATCTCCTGCGGATACTCTGTACATGGTTGTATATTTATAGTAAACGGTATCATCATACTCTTCGGGTGATCCGGCTTTTGATCTGATTGCAAATGCTCCGATAAACAGGATCATTACTGCTGCAAGTACTACCGCCCCGATAACCATATGTCTGTTCTTTATCTTGATGAGTGTTCTCATATCAGCCTCCGAATGTATGTTCAGAACATCTGTTCTGTTCGTATTATATCGAACATACTTTCTGGTGTCAACACTATTTTTTGAAATACTTTTTTTATGTGGATTCTTGCCGATTCTTGCTATATAATCAAGTTACGTTCCAACTGTAAATGTTCGGAATAATATATCAGGAGGATATTATGTTATTCGGAAAAAATCTTATTAAAAAGGCCACATCCGCCGTTCTTGCCGCAATGACCGCAGGTGCTCTTCTTCTTACCCCTGTAATTCCCGCTCAGGCTATCGCAGGTGTCAATGAGCTCACCGGTCTCCCCACCACAGCTCCGGAGCTTCAGCGTCCCATCGCCGTTATGATCGATAACGACCAGATTGCTTATCCCCACTACGGACTTTCGGAAGCAGACATTGTTTATGAGATGATCAACTCTACCAGAAATAACAGAGTTACCAGACTCATGGCAATCTACAAGGATTATGCCAACATTCCCCGTATCGGAAATATCCGTTCCGCACGTCCCACCAATATCATCATCGCAAATGAATACGATGCGATCCTGATCCATGACGGCGGTCCCGTTTATATCAATCCTTTCATCGCTCTTTACGGATCACCCCATCTTTCCGGCGGATTCAGCAGAATCCCTAACGGAAAGCCCAGCTGGTACACCGAGTACTGCCTTGCAGGCGAAGCATCCAGAAGAATCGCTGCGGCAGGCTATACTCCTTTCTATCAGAATCTCGCATGTGCACAGAACAGATTCAATTTCGGTGTCAACACTCTTCCCGCAGGTGCACCCGCAGGAACCGTAAGCCTTCCTTTCCCTCACAATTCAACCATCCTTAAGTACAACGGTGTTACCGGTACTTATGACTGGTATGAAATTGGTTCAGCCGTTAAGGATGCCGATGATTTCGCACAGGTAACCTTTAAGAACGTTATCATCCAGTGCGCTCCCATTCAGGAGTATGACGGAAACGGATACATGATCTACGGCGTTATCGGAACCGGTGTCGGATATTACCTTACAAACGGTAAAGCAGTTGCAATCACCTGGGCTAAGGATGCTGTCGGACATACCGTATATTTCAACACCGACGGAACAGTTCTTACCGTTAATCCCGGAAAGACCTACATCGGACTTATTCCCGCAGATTCATGGCCTCTCGTAACATTCTGCTGATATAAGATTTAATAAATTTAAAGACCCGGATTCATTTCCGGGTCTTTTTTTATTCGAAAATATGTTTGCTTTTCAGAACAAATGTGCTATATTTAATACAAACAGATGTTTGAAAGGAGTGCACATGCGCGATTTCAGCCAGCTTACCCCCAAGCAGGAACAGATACTCGAATATCTTAAAGAGAATATACTTGAAAAGGGCTATCCACCCACTGTCAGAGAGATCGGCGAGAAGGTTTCCCTTAAATCAACTTCTTCGGTTTTCTCCCATCTCGAAGCTCTTGAACGCAAGGGATATATCAAAAGAGACCCTTCCAAGCCCAGAGCGATAGAGATCTGCGATGATTCTTTCCAGATGGTAAGAACCGAAATGACCAGCGTTCCGGTATACGGTAATGTTGCTGCAGGTCAGCCCCTCCTTGCCAATGACAATATCATCGAGTACTTCCCTCTTCCGGCATCGGAGCTTTCAAAGGGAAATACCTTTATGCTTAACGTAAAAGGTGATTCAATGATCAATGCCGGTATATTCAGCGGCGACAGGATCATTGTCCGCCAGCAAAATACCGCAGAAAACGGTGAGATGGTTGTCGCACTCATCGATGATTCCGCTACCGTTAAGACTTATTACAAAGAAAAAGACCATATCCGTCTTCAGCCCGAAAACGATACCATGGATCCCATAATCGTTGATAACTGCCAGATCCTTGGTAAAGTATACGGAGTCATCAGAATCTTCAGATAAGTCATGCCATAAACAGCCAAATCAATTTTTATCAAAAAGGACCGGTACATAAGTACCGATCCTTTTATATTTATCCTATAACATCCGGAACAACATTTATAAGTTCAGTAAACGAATTTATGTAAGGGACATCGGTACCAATCGTTCCGAAACCGTATCTTGCGTGAATGAACCTGAATCCCGCTTTAATCGTGGCATCATAGTCTCCCTGGATATCGCCGACATAACAGGCATCATCAAGAGCGTTCCTCTGCGCAAGGAGCCGGATATTTTCATCCTTTTGCAGGCCGTTATTTCCGAAGCATTCTATATCCTCTATAAGATCGTCTTCTTTTCCGTAAGGGATATTGTAATGCTCAAGAAAGCACTCTATATATCCGGCCTGGCAGTTGCTGACGATGTAATTATGATACCCCAGTTCCTTAAGTTTCTTCCATGTATCCGTTATTCCGTCATATAAATTGCCGCCGTGCTGACGCAGATACTCAATTTCATATTCCTGGCATGCATACCTGAGAGCATCCCTCTCGGGCCCTTTTTCGGTAAAAGTAAATAACAGATCGGCAATGACATCCATGGTCTTACCCATAACGTTTTTGATGTCATCCCGGGAGATCACTATGTCTTTGTAACCTGCTTCATGAACCTTAACTGTCCAGGACTTTGCTACATTTTCCGAAGAATCCCAGACCGTACCGTCCATATCAAAAATAATACCTTTTTTCATATCACATAAATATCGGGAACCGCAATGCGATTCCCGTTTTATCAAATCTGAACTTTATCGGCGTCGCCCCATACTCTCTCGAGATCGTACATATCTCTTGAATCCTTATCGAAAACATGGACTACGAAATCGCCGTAGTCAAGGAGTATCCAGTTAGCCGTATCATATCCTTCAATACCTCTGTGAAGGATTCCGTTTCTTCCAAGTACCTCTTCAACACCGTCAGCAAGAGCCTGTATCTGTGAACGGTTGGTTCCGGAACATATAACGAAGCAATCGGTCACATCAGATACTTTGCTGAGATCAAGAACGGTAATATCCGTTCCCTTTTTGTCTTCCAATGCATCAACGATCATTTTGATCTCTTTGGTGATATTTTCTGTCAAAAACTAAATCCTCCCGTTTCTAAGGTCTTCATTAACCTTGATCTGGTTTTTGTAATACTCATATGCGGTAACCGATGAGGGTGCGGGTTCTTCGCCTTTCTTTATTACATAAGCGGTAACACTTTCCATGATCCACAAAAGTGCCTGGTCTATATCGATGAATGCGGCCTTCCTGACACGCTCCATTATCTCAAGTTCTTTTCTGGTCGGCTCGATAAAATCCGCGATATATACGATCTTCTCAAGAAGACTCATATTGGGTCTTCCGACCGTATGGAACCGGATCGCATTTAATATGTTTTCATCATCTATATCATACTTATCACGAGCTATTATTGCACCGCATTTAGCATGAAGAAGCGATCGATTATCGAGTTCTTCCTGAAGCGGGGGGTGACAAGCTTTTTCCATGATCCTGATCTGATCGGAATGGGGAATGCATTTGGCACAATCATGCAAAAGTCCTGCTATCCTGGCATCCGTAACATCACATCCATGGATGAAAGCAAGACATGCAGAGGTATATTCCACTCCGAGCGAATGTTCAAATCTCTGCGGGTCAAGATCCTTCTCAAGCGATTTTCTGAAATTAATGATATCTTTTTTCATGCCTTCTTTGATGCCTTGGGAAGCTCGATCCTGGGATTATCCTTATTGGGCTTATACAGAACGATCTTGCGTCCGATCACCTGTACAACCGTTGACCTGGTTCTTCCTGCGATTATCTCGGCAAGTGACTTTGCATCGTCCTCACAGTTCTTGAGAACCGAAATCTTAAGAAGCTCGTTCTTTGCAAAAAACTCATCAAGTGCCGCAATGGTCTCGGGAGTAACCGATGCTTTTCCAAGATTGAATGCGGCATCGATATCCATCGCAAGACCTTTTAAATATGCTCTTTGTTTACTGGTTAATTCCATATCTCACCTATTTATAATATTCAAATGAATGTCCGTAGAGTCTTACAGTATCACCGTCTTTGATTCCGAGATCCTCAAGCTGTTCAAGCATTCCGTTGTCTTTAAGGAATCTCTGAAAGAAAGCAAATCCTTTTTCGGAATCAAGATTGGTATAACCGAGCATCTTCTCAATCCTGGGTCCTTCAATGACGTATTCATCTTCTTCGTCATCGAAATAAACCGTATAAGGATCTTCGTTGTTTTTAAGACTGATCTCGGGATCGTATTCCTGTTCGAAAGTCTTAACCTCATCGGGAAGAGTATTGATCAGGTCTGAAGCCGCCTGAAGAAGCTCTTTAATCCCGTCACCGGTAGCTGCAGAGATAGTATATACTTTGATGCCCGATGGTTCAAACTCATCCTTAAGCGCCTGTACATTTGCAGCTGCTTCTTCGTAGGATGAAAAGAGATCGGATTTATTGGCAGCTATGATCTGAGGCTTTTTTAAAAGCTCGGGATCATACTTTTCAAGCTCAAGATTGATCTGCTTAACATCTTCCAAAGGGTTTCTTCCTTCGGTTCCGGCAGCATCAACAACATGAATAAGAACCTTGGTTCTTTCAACATGTCTTAAGAACTCATGTCCGAGACCCAAACCGTCGGATGCACCTTCTATCAGGCCCGGAATATCGGAGATGACAAATCCATGACCGCCCAGATTTACAACACCAAGATTAGGCATTAGAGTCGTAAACTGATAACCTGCGATCTTGGGCTTTGCATTTGTGCATGCTGCAAGGAGTGAAGATTTACCTGCATTGGGGAAACCTACCAGACCCACATCGGCAACAACCTTAAGCTCGAATATTGTCTCAAGTTCGAGTGCGGGCTGACCGGGCTGTGCATACTTGGGAGCCTGCATAGTTGAAGTAGCATAATGCTGGTTTCCGCATCCGCCTTTACCGCCTTTAAGAATGGTATATTCCCTGCAGTCACCGGACATGTCGATAATTACTTTACCGGACTCTGCCTCTCTTACAACGGTTCCTTCGGGAACTTTAAGAATGATATCATTACCATCTTTTCCGCGGCAGTTCTTCTTACCGCCGTTTTCACCGTTTCCTGCGGCATATTTACGGACATTGCGGAAATCGATAAGTGTATTGAGTCCCTCGTCAACTTTGAGTATGACATCTCCGCCCTTTCCGCCGTCTCCGCCGTCAGGGCCACCATTGGTTACGTATTTTTCTCTTCTGAAGGAAACATGCCCGTCTCCTCCTTTACCGCTTTTCAAAATAACGCGGGCTTTATCGCAATACATATTTTTTCCTCATATTAAAAACAAAACCGTTTCTTTTAATAACGGGAAAACTACGGTCATTCCGTTATTAAAAGAAAGGACTCTGGCCGGTAGGGTCAGAGTCCTGAAAATTACTGCTCTTCTCTGGGATAAACAGAAGCCTGGGTTCTGTCTTTACCCTTTCTCTCGAATCTGAGAACGCCGTCAACCAGCGCATAAAGAGTATCATCTCCGCCGATACCAACATTATTACCGGGGTGGATCTTGGTTCCGCGCTGTCTGTAAAGAATGTTTCCGGCAGTTACAAACTGACCGTCTGCACGCTTTGCGCCAAGTCTCTTGGATTCGGAATCTCTGCCGTTCTTGGTAGAACCGACACCCTTTTTATGAGCAAAGAACTGAAGATTCATTCTAAGCATTGTCGTTAACCTCCTGAATTTTTACCTGCAGGAATTTCTCAGTATACTCTTCCGAAAGATCCTTTACCGAATTGACGAATGCATCCATAAGCGTTACGGTTCCTTCATTGGGAACTCCGTTTATGATACATCTCATAAAACCGGTGGATTCATCGGTGCTGACTGAAATATCCTGCCCTGCCACTTTCTCCAAGCCGTTTATCGTATGGATGGAAAGTGCAGAAACAGCTGAACATAAAATATCGGGTTTGCCCTTTTTGGCAAAACCTGCGTGTCCCATACAGGTAAAACCTTTATAGGCACCTTCATGAGACTTTTCGATCACGATAGTAGTCATGATCAGCCTTCGATGGAATCGATCTTAACAGCCGTGAAGGGCTGTCTGTGTCCGTTCTTCTTGTGATATCCGGACTTTCTCTTGTAGCGGTATACGATGACCTTCTTGGCACGATCCTGCTTTAACACAGTTGCGGTAACCTTTGCAGAAGCTACATCCTTACCAGCCTTGAGAGAACCGTCGTTAACGGCAATGACGTCGAAAGTGACTTTATCACCTTCAGCAGCATCAAGCTTCTCGACTCTGATCTCATCTCCCTCGGAAACCTTATACTGCTTTCCTCCGGTTGCGATAATTGCGTACATAAATAGGCACCTCCTTTTCATGAACCATCATGAAGTATGCGTCATGGTCCTTTTCAACGCTGATTCGGCGTCATTGTGCGCTTTTGCACAACAAACTTAAAGCCTATTCAAGCGGCATACTCCATAATATTAATAGGAAGTGCCTAAAAAGTCAATATTTTTTTATTATCCGATCAATATCGGCTGATCACGCCTTTTTTGCAGCCCTTTTGGCATTATCCGAAGCATACACAAAGCCGCAGATCCCGAGGATTACAAATATAAGTCCCGTAAGGGATAAAGCCCAGCCGAAAAGTCCGGAAATGATAAGCGGACTTACGATCATCGCTATTGCTCCGGCTATAACAAAAATTGTAGCAAGAGTCTTATCCGGTATTGTACGGATTTCCTCATATTCTTTCTGAATAACTTCATTTTCGTTTTCGATTTCTTTATCCACTTATCTTCTCCTTATGATCTGATCTCAAAATCTTCAACAAATTGCTTAATAAGTTTTACCGATCCGTCTATCCCAAGAACCGAGGAGTTGATGCAAAGATCATAAGTATCTGCTTTTCCCCATTTCCTGTTCGTGTAGTAATTGTAATAACTCTGTCTCTGCTTATCCTTTTTTGTTGATCATGTCACGGGCTTTGTTCTCATCCAGATCATAGATATCCATTACCCTTTTAATCTTGAAATCAGAATCAGCGTAGATGAAAAGATTAATAACATTATCCCTTCCGTCAAGAGCATAATCGGCGCATCTTCCGACGATTACGCAGGGTCCCTCGTCAGCCACCTTCTTGATGGTATCAAACTGAGCCAGGAATACTTTCTGGGAAATAGGCATGTCTACAAAAGAAGACGAATTATAGCCGAAACTGTATGTGTCTATAACAAGATTATAAAGGAACGAATTGGTGGGACGCTCATCATGATTCTGAAGGATCTCTTCACAAAATCCGCTCTCTTTGGCAGCTCTTGCAAGAAGCTCCCTGTCGTAGTAACTGATACCGTAAGCTTGGGAAAGCTTTTCTCCTATCTCTCTTCCACCCGATCCGAATTGTCTTCCGATAGTTATTACGGTCTTCATAGGCACCACCTTTCAGGAATCATTATAAAAATTTCTAAGATTTATATGTAATAAATCCTACTTAGATTATATACTTTTTCCCTTAAAAAACAAAGCAAATCCTACTGTTTGAGAACTTCCAAAAGGTGAGAAAAATAATCGGGAAGTGGTGCTTTTACTTCGATATACTCCCCCGATGAAGGATGAATAAATCCAAGCACTTCGGCGTGAAGAGTCTGCCCGTTTGTATTAAATCTTTTATTCAGATTTGATGCCGGATTTCCGTATACGGTATCACCCAGGAGAGGATGTCCGATATAAGCCATATGAACTCTTATCTGATGGGTTCTTCCGGTTTCAAGCCTGAATTCCAGAAAAGTATAATCACCGAATCTTTCGAGAACTTTATAATGAGTGACAGCTCTCTTGCCGCCAGGCACAACTCCCATCTTTTTCCTGTCGTTAGTCTGTCTTGCGATCGGAGCATCGATTACGCCTTCATCATCGCTTATTCCCCCTAGGCATATGCCTTTATAGACTCTGGTGATCGAGTGCTCTTTAAACTGCTCTGAAAGCTTCATATGGGCCTGATCGTTTTTACAGGCAATTATTGAACCTGTTGTATCTTTATCTATCCTGTGGACTATACCGGGACGCATAACTCCGTTTATACCGCTTAAGGAATCTCCGCAGTGATACATAAGAGCATTAACAACAGTGCCTGTATAATGTCCCGCAGCCGGATGCACAACCATATCTTTCGGCTTATTTATTATGATGACATCATCATCCTCATACAGAATATCAAGAGGTATATTCTCTGCAGGAATGTCAGGACTTTCCGCTTCGGGCAGATCCAGTTCGAGCACATCTCCTTCTTTTACCTTAAGAGACGGCTTTGCAATCTTACCGCCTATGGTAAGTCCTCCGTCTTTGATGACTTTCTGAAGATAAGATCTGGATACGCCTTCAAGTAAAGAAGGGAGAAGTCTGTCGACTCTCTCCCCTTCATAATCTTCTTCAACATTAAACAGGTAATGTTTCACTAATTCATCTCCCTGAATTTCCTCTGGTTAAACTTCATGAAATAAAGGTCCTTCTCTTTATATTTGACAAGGATCAGAAGGATAAACAAAGCGGCACCGCATGTGACGAAAATATCCGCAACGTTAAATACAGGGAAATTAATTGCCTTAAAATATATAAAATCGATAACGTAAGAAAAGCGTATTCTGTCGATACCGTTGCCGATACCGCCGGCAATGATCATTGAAAGCGAAATGTTAAATGGAATAAATTTTACATCCTCCGGACTTTTAATGATCATAAATATACAAAGGGCGATGATCACAACGGAGATAAAAAGAATAAGAGCTTTCTGTCCCGCAAGCATTCCCCAGCTGGATCCGGTATTAACGATATAATATAACTCCAAAACCTTATCTATAAGGACATAAGCATTATGGTCTTTAAGATGAGTTACAGCCAGGTATTTACTGTACTGATCAAAAAATACACAGGAGGCGATAAGCAGAAGGCAAAATACTATCATCTTGCCTTTTGCTATCTTTTTTCTTTCATGCATGCTAACTAGTTCTTTGTTTTCTGAATCCAAATTAATCTCCTTCGGCAAAATTCAGCTCATCAAGAGCTGCGGCCATTTCATCATCGGTTACTTCCTCATTGATGAAAGCCTTGCCTATCTTTTTAAGAAGAATGAATTTCACGTGGCCGGAATCCATCTTCTTATCGTTTTTGGTAAGCTCTATGATCTTGGGAATATCAGCCAGATCCATAGAGATGGGAAGCCCGAACAATACAAACATATCCCTTATCTCATAAAACTCCTCTTTGGAAAGGAATTCTTTTTTCCAGGAAATGAATGCTGCGGCAACACAGCCGAGTGAAACGCACTCGCCATGGAGGAATTTAAAATCGTAATACTTCTCTATCGCATGACCAAGAGTATGACCGAGGTTAAGAAGAGCGCGTTCCTTCTTCTCAAAAGGATCCTTCTCCACGATATATCTCTTGATATCATCGCAGCGGTAAACCATCTCGGCAAGTACATCAACTTCTCTGTCCCTGATCTCATAAGAATTATCTATAAGCCAGGTATAGAATTTCTCATCCCTTAAAAGCGCAGACTTCATGACTTCCGCAAATCCCGAACAGAACTGATTACCGGGAAGCGAAGTAAGTGTTGAAAGATTGGTATATACAAGTGAAGGCATCTTAAATGCGCCAACCATGTTCTTATATCCGTCAAAATCAACACCTGTCTTTCCGCCGATCGATGAATCGGCCTGAGCAAGAAGGGTAGTCGGGATCTGAATAAAATCAACACCTCTTAAGAAAGTAGCTGCGATAAAGCCTGTCATATCACCGACAACGCCGCCGCCGAGAGCAACCAGCACGCTCTTTCTGTCCATTTTGTTATCGATCAGGAATGAATAAACCTTCCTGATCTCATCAAGATTTTTATTTTCCTCGCCCGCAGGGATCACATACTTGATCACAGCCTTGGAAACAGGCTCAAGCTTTTTAATTACCTCTTCGGAATAAAGAGGATCGACATTGGAATCTGTGATCACACAGATCGCCGGCTTATCGGGATAAAGCTCTCCTACCTCTGCAGTCAGTGCTTCAAATGATGTTTTATAGACAATGTCGTAAGAAGATGCTTTACCGGTTTTAACGGTAAGTCTGGACATATCTACAGTTTCAGTTTCTTTCATAACAAACCTCAAAAAATAACGGACCGATAGCTGATGCTAAACGGTCCGAAATGATCAATTCATTGAAATCAGAAAATTCCGTTTCCTTCAGGACCCTGTGCGGACAAAAGATCTCCGGAAAGAGTTACGCTCTCGGGAGTGATGACATAGACATAATCGGAAACCTTCTCCATGCGGCATCCGAGTGCATAGCATGCACCGCAAAGGAAATCATAAATACTCTGAGCAAGTGAGGAATCAAGTCCCTGAAGATTAAGAACTACGCTGTTAAGAGACTTAAGATCATCAACAACTTCAGCTGCATCATTGAGTTCCTTGGGAAATCTCATGCTGACACCGGCATTAACTCCTGCGCTCATATTCTTCCTCCGCGAATCCTGGTTTTTAAACATTCCCTTTGCTGACTTCTTAGGCTTATCCTGAGAATCATCATCGGCATTCTGATATTTTGCGGGCTGTTCGGTATCGTCATCACCGAAGCCGTAATCTTCATCGTCTTCTTCGTCTTTATTATCAAGTTTCATGAAATTAATAAACTTATCAACAGTACTTCCCATCTTGCCCTCTCCTAACTTTTCTTGGAATAATCTCTTTCTCCGAAAATGGCAGTTCCGACTCTAACAAAAGTTGAACCGCAATCGATCGCAACTTCATAATCGCCGCTCATTCCCATTGAAAGAAAACCCATATAAACATTATCAATATTTTGGTTTTTTATGTCAATGGATAATTGTCTGAGTTTTTCAAAATATACCCTGTTTTCCTCGGGATTTTCGCATATCGGAGCGCTTGTCATCAGTCCTTTTACGCATATACCGGGTATTGCGGCGATTTCTTTTACGGAATCAATGATATTTTCGGCGGTAAATCCGAATTTGGACTCCTCCCGGGCTACATTTACCTCCAGAAGAATATCGGTTACTATTCCGGCTTTTTGGGATTGTTTTCCAATCTCCGCAGCAAGTTTAACGGTATCAACGCTGTGGATCAGACAGGTCTTTCCGATAATATATTTAACCTTATTGGTCTGCAGATGACCGATCATATGCCATCTTACATCATCAGGCATTTCGGGTATTTTATCGACAAGTTCCTGAACGTAGTTTTCGCCGAAGTCCCTGCATCCCGCTTCATATGCTTCTTTAAGAAGTTCCAGCGGCTTGGTCTTGCTTACGGCAACAAGCGTACATTCGGAAGTATCCCTGCCTGCTTTTTTAAGATCGTTTTTTACGATATCAAGTACTTTTAGATAATTATCCTTACAACTCATTATTACAACCTGTCATTCATTTATAAACTGATCATCCGAGATGGTGTCGGCTCTCAGAGCAATATAATCATATACACGAAGCCCGTATGTCGAATTGGGCTTTACGATAGCATATTCATCATTCTGGGCTATGATAGTTATTTCCTTGAAATCCGCATATCCCTTGTTGATGTTGTAAACTCCCGTAAGCGTACCTTTGTCTTTGATGGCAAAAACCTGTTGGGAGTTTTCCATATGCAGCGTATCTCCCGCCGTCAGGAAAGTCTCATCCACATAATAAACATGAGCTTCCTCATCATGGCTGTATACGGAGATTTCTTTTCTGATGGTAATGGGCTGGCCGGTATCATCATATCCGGACAGGATCACATAATAAATATTGTTAACGGTATCAAATATTACATAATTATCATTGATCAGATAGAACTCTTTCTCAATGATGGATGAATTGGGAACTTTAAGTCCCGTCTCTTCATTCAGGATAAGTTCTATATCAAGAAATCTTTCGTTTACAAAAGAAGACATTGAATTGTTAAAATCAAGTCTGCAAAAAACATCCTTGTCACTTCGGATAATTGAAACCTTTCCCCAGGATTCACATTGATTTCTGAGGAATCTGGTAAGGATATATCCTTGCGCTTCATAGCTTTCGGCGTCAGCTTCTTTTATCGGGAAGATAATATACCAGTCTTCGCTTTCGGATAATTTGTAAACAACATCACCCTGTGCTCTGAGCTGATTAGCAGAAATGTTTGTCTTTTCATACTTGCGCTCATCAAATACATCCATTGATATGGAAGCGGGATCAAAGTTCTCATATCCGTCAACCCAGTATGAAACAATACCGGCTTCGGAACTGGTACAGTACTTGACCGCAGTGGACAAACCTCCTTCATCCTGCGCCTGTCTCAGGGATTCAAGGAAGTTCGAATTGGCTAATTTGAGAACGGAATTCTGAAGCGAGTATTTAAAAGAATAAACCTCGGAATATGTAAGCGAATCATATGAATGGGAGAAATCGACCAGTTCGTTTTTAAAATCATCAAGTTCCTTATCGGACAGAGTGTTTTCAAGAAGCGACTGGGATTCCAGATATTCATTAAGCTTACCCGTTTCATCAACGGTATATACAATATCACCGACTGCGACTTTCTGGCCTTCTCTTGCAAGGAAGTTTACATATCCCGAATAGGGACTCTGAATAACATGCTCATCTCTTACCGCGATGGCTCTGTAGATATTCTGTGAAGAAAGAGAACCTTCGACAACCTCATATCTGACAATGGGGTCTGAAGAAAAGTATATGAATAATACTATGATAACGTAAATAAAGATCCCGAAAAAAAGGACCGTTCCGAAACCAAAATTATGTCTTTTGGTGAACTTTCTTATATTATTCTCGTTATTATTACTCATATAAATACACCCCGGATGCGGCTTTTTCAGTCATATCCGGGGGTTTCAGTCAAGTTAAAATTAAAGGAAATTGATTGCTATCTTCTCGTTAGCCTGAAGACCTGCGGGGAATTTGCTTCTCTCGATAGATACGGAAAGAACCATATCAACCTTATACTTATCGGAAAGAGCCGCAAGCTTCTCAACGTTCTCGGTTATATCTTTGTCAACCTGCTGAGAAATCTTAGCATAAGAATCGATAAACATTTCCTGGATATCGTGATTCTGGGAGATGATACCTGCAACGAAGCCATAGAACTGATCTGAATTGGAAATATCGAATTCGCTTACATTGATAAGTCTGATCTTGTTGTTAAGCTCATACATATGAGCGGTGTCCTTATCAAGATATACAATATTACCTGAGACGTTCTTTACATCGGCATTAACCCTGTCTAAAAGCTCCTTAGTCTTACCTTTGCCCTTCTGACCAACTATCAATGAAACCACTAATTTGCCCTCCGATGCTGTTATTTTAGTGTATCGACTCTGCCCGGAAAAATCGTTTTCGGATATCGTAGATCACTAATAAGATTATAGTTTAAAAAGCTTATTATTTCAATCGCTTTTTAACCGTTTAGGATAAGATTCATGAGCATTTTCTGATGCGCATAAAGGGTGTCCGTATCCGCCGTTCCCATAACGCACGAGATATACGGATTACCCGCAGAATCCTTGCATAAAACTATAAGACAATGTCCTGCTTTACCTGTTGTTCCGGTTTTTCCGCCGATAACTGTAATTCCCGCAGGAGCATTTACGTCTTTATCGGTTCTGATGAACAGATCGGTACTTCTGACAGTCTTATCTACAGTGTTTCCCTGGGAATTATAATAAACAGTGGAATACTCGGAACTTGATACGATCTCAATAAACTTCTCATACTTAATGCATTCGCTGAGAATCAGATAAAGATCATATGCCGTGGTCATATGATCGTCTGCATCAAGTCCGTGAGGATTGGAAAAATGAGTGTTTGTAGCTCCGATCTCCGCAGCCTTTTCATTCATCATGTCACAGAAATTACTGATGTTTCCGCCTACATGAACGGCGATTGAATTTGCGATATCATTGGCGGAATACATAAGCATGAAATGAAGGGCCTGATCCATGGTCATGGTATCCCCGACTTTGCCGGGAAGGACGGTCTCGTCATATGCAAAGCCCGTTACTTCATCTCCGAGAACGATTTTTTCGTCCATGGAACAATTCTCAAGAGCTACAAGAGCTGTCATAAGCTTTGTAGTGGATGCGGGATGGATCTGCCTGTGAACATCATATGCCGCAAGAGCGTTCCTGTTATTTACATCAATGAGAAGATAAGACTCAACCTGAGTGGATAATTCAAGGTCGGGAACAGGAATGTCCTCGGTTATGACACACAGATCCGAAGCAAAAGATTCCGATTTCAGATCGGCTGTAAAGCCTCTTCCGGCCATCTCCGATGCCAAAACAGACGCAGAATAAGGGGATGCAAAATCGGTTCCGCACCCCGTAAGAAGAAAAGCAACAAGTATGAAAAGTGATAAAAATCTGAACTTGGATTTACCGAAAAGACGGATCATTTATACATCTCTCTCCATTCAAGATCGCCTCTGTCGAGGGATTTTATAAGGAGTTCCGCACTCGCAAGATTGGTTGCGAGCGGAATATTATGAAGATCACAGTCCCTGAATACGTTCTCGACATTGGGCTCGTGAACGGTGGTATTTACGGGATCTCTGAGGAAAATAACAAGATCGATGAGATTCTGCTCGATCTGTGCAGCAAGCTGCTGCTCTCCTCCCAAATGTCCGGCCAGGAATTTATGTATCGAAAGATTGGTAACCTCCTCGATAAGTCTTCCTGTGGTTCCTGTGGCGTATAAGTCATGCTTTGTCAGTATTCCGCGATAAGCCACGCAGAAATTCTGCATGAGCTTTTTCTTGGAATCATGAGCGATAAGTGCAATGTTCATTATCCCCTAATACGGCCCCTTTCCATTAAAATTTAGTGTGAATTCATCCAGCGGATTAACCGAATGCTTCACCTGAAGCCTAACATTCAGAACTACCCCAAGTCCCAAATACAGCGTAACAAGTGATGTAAGTCCATAACTGACAAACGGCAGCGGAATACCGGTATTGGGCATAAGAAATGTTGCAACCGCAATATTCATAAATCCCTGAATACCGATAAAAGTACCCATTCCGGCACATATGACAGCCCCGGCAGTATCTTTTGCCCGTATCCCCACGTTCAGACAACTCAGGGATATCAGAAACAGCAGGATTATCGTGACCGAAGCTCCCCTGAATCCGAATTCTTCACCGATAACAGCAAAAATGAAATCGGTTTCGGCCTCCGAAAGAAAATTGCTGTTCTTGACCGAAGTGATCTGATTATTTTTGTATCCTTTTCCTTCGAGCATTCCGGAACCGATCGCGGTTACGGAATTGTTCTGCTGATATGCAATGTCGGGATAATCTTCGGGATAAAGGAAACCATATATCCTTTTGAGCTGATAACCCTCCAAAACCTCGTTGTCCGGATTGAGCATATAGCTTACAAAAGCAACTCCTACCGGTATAACGATCAGCATTACGATCAGTATCACTCTTTTCTTAATTCCGCTGGTAAACATGATCGCGGCAAAGATAAAAACCAGAACAATACTGGTCGAAAGATCGGGCTGTTTGAATATCAGAAAAAACGGTACCAAAAACAGCGCTGAACATACCAAAAGCAAATGAAAACTGCTGATTTTATCCTTGTATTTCATAATAAACGAAGCCAAAAATAAAATCAATAACAGCTTGGCAAGCTCGGAGGGCTGAAACGTGATAGAGCCTATATTCAGCCATCTTTGAGCGTTATGAGAGGAATGTCCTCTTACCATGACCAGAACAAGTATAAAAATGGTCACAAAATAGATCGGGACCCTGAATTTCATGATGAAATGATAATCGATCAGAGAAGTGATAATCATCATGACGGAACCGAAGATTATTCCTCCGATCTGTTTTCTGACATTCTCCTGCCCCGCAAGTGTATCCCCCATTGCCGATGAGATTGCAAAAACTCCTATAACGGAAAGGAGAACGGCAAACAATATGATCTTGAAATCGTAATCACGAATCCTGTAATTTCTTAGACTCATATATCTTCTCCATCACAACTCTGTTAAGCGGACCGATAGTCAGTTCGCCTTCACAGATCCTTGCGACTTTAGGTGCAGGTTTAAGCATTGCAGACCATATCGGTTTGCTGTCGGGAGTATACTTATGCTCTCCTATGATCAGGCTTTCAGGCTCCATTTCTATCGCACATACAAAGGCGGTTTTATCGCCTGAAGATCCGGCATATGCAGATCCGTATAATCCTCCGAGAACAATGATATTTCCGCAGCTTTTGATCTGGCTTCCGGGATTTACGTCTCCGAAAACCAGAATACTGTCCTTAACATCAATAACCTGTTTATTCATTACGGATGACTGCAGGATAATACATTTATCGAGGGAATTGATCTTATCGTTTAAGATCTCCCCTACTTTTCTGATATGCTCCTGGTCATTTTCATTCTTGCCGACTAAACAGGCGACATCCACATCACAGCTTGCATTTATGGCATCAACGATAAGCGATTCTTCGATATCGGAGAGCTTTCTGCCTTCGATATCAAGAATTATGGATGATGTGCCGAGAAATGACTTTGATGCATAGAACTTGTCCCTGACAAGTCCGAGAAGCTCGTTAAAACTCATCTCGGGATCAAGGATAAGCTTAATGGCACCGTTATATCTTTTGAGCATTACACCCTGACTCATATAACCTCCGTCAGTCTCTTCTTTCATCAGTTTCGTATTGATGCTGCTGCGAGCCGGGCTCAATTCCGTAATAAGCCTGAAGGCACTCATGAGCAAGCTGAGCGGCATAATCCGAATAGAATCCGAAAGGAATTCTTACACTCAATGCAACCTCAGGTTCACCCACTGCCGGTGCAAAACAGATAAAAAGCGAATGATCGGGCTTGGACCTTGACTGCTGTGCAGTACCGGTCTTGCCGGCAACAACAACCGGAATATCGGCAAAATAAGGCTTCTTGTCAACGGCATCTATCATACCGCCTACAATGGAATTCCACTGGTAATCTTCCAGATATACATTATTGTAGACAACAGGTTCATGTTCCCAGACGGTACGGCCGTATGAATCCTCTATATGATCCAAAAGCGTCAGATCATATGTGGTACCGCCGTTTGCGATACTGGATACATATCTGGCAAGCTGGGTTGTGGTAAAAGCATTTGTACCCTGTCCGATGTAGGAACGAACCGAGTCGAGATCCGAGATATCCGGTTCATATTCCGTTATCTCTACTCCCGACTTCTGGGACAGTCCGTACAGATCGGCATATTGTGCCAGATATTGGAGACCTGCGGCATCATCATAATATCCGTTTAAGGTTGCCAGTCTGTAACCAACGTTAAAGAAATATATATTACACGAATCCCTTATCGCGGTTCTTACCGTCTCGTTACCGTGGATGGCGGTACATTTCGGTGGCGGTTCAATATCCGTAAAGATTCCGCTGCAGTTAATAAGAGTTGATGTATTGATAATTCCTTCGTTAAAACCGACCGTTGCGGATACGATCTTAAATGTCGATCCGGGAGCAGATTTATACTGAGTCGCAAAATTCAAAAGAGGCGACGAATCATCATTAAGAAGACTGTTGTAATAATCATTATCCACGGTATTAGCCATTTTGTTGTTATCATATCCCGGATATGAAACAAGAGCGAGAACCTGCCCGTTATTGGGATTGGTCATTACAACCGAACCGTTACAGGGTTCAAGTGCAAGCTGTGCGGGCGTGATATCCAGATTAGAGATTCTGTTTACCATAAATGTATATGAACTTATGGCACCTGAATTAAGCCTGTTGATCTCCGATTCGGGAATATTGATGGCCTCCTGCTCTATAAGGAGTTTGCAGACCTGATAGCCCGTGATCTTATCATTAAGGATCATGTACTTATAAAATCTGGTCTGATAATCCGCATCGGCATCACAGAGTTTGAATATCGTAACTACAAGTGCATCAAAGATCTCGGAAGAATCCGCATATTTGGACTCGAGATCAAGTTTGCTTATATCAACCCATCCCAAAGCAATGGCATGATCGAGAAAATCTCCCAAAGAGACATTCCCTCCGTTTTCCCATTCTTTATAGATACTGTCTTCGGAATCGACTTCGGAAGTCATTATGACTCCGTTATTCATAAGCAGCTTAACGATGTAATACTGATAGATCTTGTATTCGTCGGAAAGCTTTTCGTAAGGCGTCCTGGTCGTTCTCATACCGATCTCAAGAGTCGAATAAACTGTATCTTTGTATGAAAGATATCTCTCGTAAACATCTCTTTCGGTAGGAAGTGCTTCCTCTGATGCAAAATGATCAATATCGAGAACATTATTTCTGAAAACGGCATAATAAACATCTGCAATAGGGATGGTTTTGACGGAATCGGTTGTTCTTACGGCAAATTTGGCATTCTGAAGCTTCTGAACGATTATATATGCAAGCTTTCTTTCGGTAATGTCATAAAGCTCCATGGTAAGATCCATGTCAATGGACAGATATACGTCCTGGCCTCTGACGGCATCCTTATGTTCCAAAACGGATAACACCTTACCGGTATTATCAACCATTACCTTCTCATAGCCTTTGGTACCCTGAAGAGTCGTTTCAAGGTAATTCTCAATTCCGCTTTTTCCGACTACATCTACCGAAGTGTATGTGCCTTCTGTTGCACCTTCATCGATCATTCTCTGGTTCAGGGCGTCTATCTCTTCTGCCGAGATCCTTCCGGTATATCCGAGAATATGGGCAAAGTATACACTGTTTACATATCTTCTTACGGTATCTTCCTGGATCGTAACACCGGGTAAGATATCGGAATTTTCCATGATAAGAGCAACGGTTTCGGGTTTGACATCCGTTGAGATCGTCGTACCTATATACTTGCGGTACGAGGTAAGGCTCATGGCATAACGGATCTCAACGATCTCAAGCCATTCTTTGTTGGTATAGCCTTTGCCTTCTATGAATTCTGATTTGGTGTCTTCGGGATCGAGGTAATCTCCTACAGCAAAATGGAAACCTTTACCGGATTTTCTGCTGAGATATATAATAACCTGTACGGGAGTTGAAGCCTTCTCTTCCTCTGTAAGATCCTTTGGATCAGCATGATCGTAGACGTCTGCCAGAAATCTGTTAAGATAGGTTCCCGATACGGTATAGACAAATTCACCGTCTTCATTAAGAGTGATCTTAAAATCGGAATCGATGGTATCTCCGTTTTTTTCGATCAGTTTGATCAGATTATAAACGAGCTCATTAAGCTTTTTGTCTTTGGACGAAGAAGTTTCGAAAGTATCCTCTATATTGACTGAATAGGCAAGCTCGTTATATGCGAGAATATTGCCGTTCCGGTCATAGATATTTCCTCTTGTGGGCATTATGTCCCTGACTTTTTCCTGCTCAAGCATGAAATTATCAAGGTAGGACTGTCCGTTGATTATCTGGAGAACAAAGCATCTGTAAAGAAGGATACCGCAAAGAACGGTCATGATCAGATAAATGATCGTGACTCTGCTCGTAAAGATATTTATTATTCTTTCACGAAGCCCGTCAAACATCCTGCTTTTCTCTCTCTTTTTTGAGTCTCAGATTCCTGAACAGTGTATCTATCGCAAGAAGGATCGGATATACAAGAAGCGATACCAGTAATGTATAGAAAATCTCCGGAAGTATCACATTCGTAAGATAAAATCCAATCGAAAGTTTTCCTCTCATCAGGAATGTGAAAATATAATACATAAGTCCGTAAGTCGCATCGCTTAGGGTAAGAAGTATCATGGGAAGCCTGATATCTTCCGCATAAAACAGATCACTGAACCCTCCGTTTATGTATCCGATAAGCATGATGATAAGTGCATTGAGTCCCAGCATATTTCCAAAGAAAATATCCATAAGGAGACCGCAAAAGAAACCGACAATACATCCGAATTTCTCCCCATAGAAAAATCCGTATATGCATGCGATCAAAACCATCAGATTAGGGATACAATTACCAAGCTTCAGATACGTAAAAACACCGGTTTGAAGCAGGAAAAAGAAAGGTATTGAAATTGCGATGAGAATTCGCTGAATCATTCGTAATCGTAATCTTTTAAATCCGTGATCACCAGAACAACCGAAAGGTGATCGAAGTCCGTAGCTACAGAAATGGTTCCGGATTTGGTCAGATTATTGGCATCGCTTTGAACGGTATCAATATATCCTATCAGTAATCCGGGAAGATATTTATCGCTGATATTACTGGTAACGACTTTATCTCCTTTTACAACAAGACCGTCAGGATCCGATAAAAGCGAGAAACTGATAAGTCCCCTGTCTATGAGTTTGAGATCACCGGAAACCATAAGCGAAAGGTCTGAAGAAACAACCTGTCCGCTTACATTTACCCCGTCAGAGATGATCGAAGTAACTCTTGCCCAGTTGGGGCCGATCTTCGTGATCCTGCCGACAAGACCGCCGCCCGCAATAACATTCATATCAAGAGCAAGTCCGTCATCTGTTCCCTTATCGATTATAAAAGAACTGTACCAGTTGCCCGAATCTTTGAAGATCACCCTTGCTCCGACTTTTTCATAGGAATAATAAACTTCAGAAAGTCCGAGGAGAGCCTGCATGTCGGTAAGTTCATATCTTTCCTGAGTCAGGATGGTGTTTTCTTCCGTCAGGGCATCGATCTGTTCCCTGAGTCTCTGGTTTTCTTCAAGAAGACTTCTTACGGAAGTAAGCTCATCTTTTCTGTTTCTGAGCCATTCTCCCGCTCTTGAAATACCTTTTTCAAAAGGCACGATTATGGTTCCGACCGCAGTGTTTACCGGAACATCAAAAATATTGGTCCCGTAGGTCAGCACCATAAGGATAATGCATATAAAAGTTAAAATAAGGAGGAGATATTTACTTGGCAGTGTAAATCTCTCCCCCTTGGATTTTACGACAGGACTCATTTACCCATGCCCTCGGCACTCTGTGCCAGACCGGAATATTCCGGATCCTGAATGATTCTTCCGAGACCGTATGCGGTGGATGTTAAAGGCTCATCGGTTACATTAACCTTAAGGCCGGTTCCGTCCGCAATTCTCTCAACCAGATGCGAAACCTGGCTTGCTCCGCCCGTAAGGTATATTCCGTTTCTGAAAATATCAGCGGAAAGTTCGGGGGGAGTTCTCTCGAGAATAAATTTGATGTTATCGATGATGGTCTTGAAATCCCCTTCAAGAGAATCAACTATAAGCTTGGTAGGGATTTCTCTCTGTACGGGAAGTCCGGTTACGATGTCTCTTCCGTAAACGGTAGCTCCCTTATTGTTCTTCTCAAGCTCTTTAAGATTTTTCTTAACTTCTTCTGCAGTCTTTCCGCCGATCATAAGGCCGAATTCATTTCTGACGGCAGCTCTGATGGAATCATCAAACTTAAGACCACCCTCCTTGATGAGCTTGGATAAGACAATTCCTCCGAGGGACAAAACGGAAATCTCCGTGGTTTCAAATCCTACATTTACAACAAGCACTCCGACAGAGTTCTTTACATCGATGCCCATTCCGACGCCGTCGGCAATTGCCATCTGGGTAACATAGATCTTGTGAGCCTTAATTCCTGCTTCTTTAAGAAGATCGTAGAATGCTCTCTTTTCCACATCGGTGATGTCATAAGGAACAGCGATAAGAAAATCCGCATTCTTGGGACTTCCGCCCTGGAGATCACTGATGATGTACTTTACAAGAAGCTCTACATTATGAAGGTCAGATATAACACCGCAGCTTAAAGGATATGAAATCTGGATGTTTGCGGGTGCCTTCTCGTGCATTTCGTATGCGGAATCACCATATGCAAAGAATTCACTCTCGTCTTTGATGGCGATCATATTCTTCTGGATAGTGATCGTATTATCGTTGTTGTTAAAAATCTTGATGTGGTTGGTACCAAGGTCGATACCGTAAGCATTTGCCGGCATAACATTTCCTTTCTTTACCGTAAAAGTCCCGATTCGTTATAACTGTAATACTGGTTATCACCGATTATTATGTGATCCAAAAGCGGTATTTCCATCAATTTGCAGCTTTCGGAAAGCTTTCTTGTAAGGTCATTATCATCTTTGGACGGAGTCGGATCTCCGCTCGGATGATTATGCATTAGTATCAGATGAACCGCTTCCGCATCCAGGGCTTCCATCATTATGGATCTTACAGAAGCAAGCGATCTGTTAACACTGCCTCTGGAAATTTCCGATTCTCTTAATACTTTCCCTTTTGAATCAATGCTGAGAAGGTAAACTATCTCGCATTTATTATGTCTCATCCGCTCCATATAATATGCGGCTACGGATGATGCATTTGAAACATTTAATCCTTCGGCAAGTTTTGCCTCGTGCATCCGTCTGGATATTTCTGCAAGAGCTTTAAGCTTGATAGCTTTTACTTTACCGATGCCTGATATCTTCACAAGATCTTCAATATCCGCATCATACAGTCCCAGAAATCCTGTTCTCGGATATTTCCCGATCTTAAGGACTTTTCTGGACAGATCCACGGCGTCGCTTCCCTTTGTGCCGGTTCTTAATATTATTGCAAGAAGCTCGGCATCAGTTAAGCTCTCGGCACCAAAGAGGTCAAATCTTTCGTATGGCTTTTCTTCTTTGTTTTCTTTACCGATCGTCACATGCGCCTTTCCCCTTCTCCGGGGCACGCATATCAGATCTTCATGAACTTATATGCCACAAATGCGGCTACCATTCCGAGAATCCCGGCAATGGTAATATTAAATGTAAGTCCGAATGTCAGGACTACAAAACCGAGATTAAGTTCAAGAGGTGATGTCAGTCCAAACTGTCCGCCATAGGACAAAAAAGCGATATTGCAATGTGTTCCGATGAGATTACCGAGTATAAACCCGATTATCACAAGGAAAAATAATACCCATCCCTTATATCTCATTTAACAGTCTCCAAAAATAACATACGATTGCAATTGTATCAAATTTCGCAATCTTTGATATTTTAACACAAAATCAGGCCTTTATCCACCAGTGTTTGGAATGCCTTCATAATACCGAATTTACCGTGGGACCAGGTTATTCCGCCCTGAAAATAAGCGGTATAAGGGTCTCTTAAGGGGCCGTCGGCAGATAATTCGATGGATGAGCCTGAAACAAAAGCTCCTGCCGCCATGATAACCTTGGAATCATATCCGGGCATATCCCAGGGTTCGGGCGCAAATGAAGAATCAACGGGAGCCGCTGCCTGAATGCCTTCACAGAAAGCAATAAGTCCCTCGGGCTTACCGAATGTGATTGCCTGGATGATATCATGTCTTTCCTCGCAGCCTGAAGGAAAACTTTCAAATCCGTACTTTTCAAAGAGATTGGCAGCAAAGATCGCACTTTTTAATGCAGAAGCCGTAACGGTTGGACCCATAAAAAATCCCTGGTACATTCTGGGAAGAGCTTCAAGTGAAGGTCCGACTTCCCTTCCGAGTCCGGGAGCGGTCAATCTGTAGGAACAGTTTTCGATACATTCTTTTGTTCCTGCGATGTAACCTCCGACCTGTGCAAGTCCGCCGCCGGGATTTTTGATAAGCGATCCCACGACCATATCAGCTCCTACATCGGTGGGCTCGATGGGTTCGACAAATTCTCCGTAGCAGTTATCTACCATACAGATAATGTCTTTTCTGACTGCTTTAACAGTTTTTATAATATCTGCAATAACCGAAACGGAAAGTGAAGGTCTTGTCTGGTATCCTTTTGACCTCTGTATTGTTACCAGTTTTGTCTTATCGGAAATTGCATTTTTGATATTTTCAAAATTGGGGGTTCCGTCTTCATTGAGATCTGCCTGAGCATAGGTTATCCCATACTCTGCAAGGGAACCTGTTGAAGGTCTTATTCCTATAACCTCTTCAAGAGTATCGTAAGGCTTTCCTACAGCGCTGACCAGTTCATCACCGGGTCTTAAATTGCTAATGAGAGCAAGTGCAAGAGCATGTGTTCCGCATGTGATCTGAGGCCTTACAAGGCAGTCCTCCGTATGGAAATAATCCGCATAGACCTTTTCAAGCGTCTCTCTTCCCAGATCGTTATATCCGTAACCGGTCGTTCCCATAAGACAGCTTTCATTGACATTGTTCTTCTGAAAGGCTCTTAAAACCTTAAGAGTGCAATAATCGGCATTCTCATCGATCTTTGCAAATCTGTCTTCAAGTCTGCCCAGTACTTCTTCGGAAATATCGATCACTTTATCATTGATTCCGAGCTCTCTGTAAAGCTCTCTGGATACATCATTCATTAAATATTCCTCTTTTCAAACACTCGCTGTACATAAATTCCGACATCTTCTCATTATCGTTATCGAATTCACCGCGATCTATATATATAACATCAGGCTCTCTTTTATACCATGTAATCTGTCTTTTTGCAAAATGCCTTGTGCGGAGCTTGATCTGATAAACAGCTTCTTCCAGAGAGTATTCTCCTCGAATATAAGGAACCATCTCTTTATAACCGATAGCCTGCATGGAGACGCTGTCAGGATCTGTGCCCTTATCCAAAAGAGACCTGACTTCTCTTTCAAGACCTGCTTCGATCATTTTATCGACTCTTTTGTCGATCCTTTCATACATGATCTTTCTTTCATCGACCAGAACAAAATATGCAGCATTGAATTCAGCTTCTTTCTTACTCTCTTCTTCATTATGTTCGGAGATCTTCCTGCCCGTCAGATGATGATATTCAAGTGCTCTTATAACTCTCTTAACATTTCCTTCAGGGATCTTTTCCGCACTTCCCGGATCGATCTTTCTCAGCATTTTATGGATGCAGGAAGGTCCGTTTTGATCGGCAAGAAGCTGAAGGGAATTTCTGTAGTCTTCATCCGGCCCGTCATCGTCAAAATCAACACCTTTTAAAAGAGCCTGAATATAGAATCCGGTTCCTCCGACTACCATCGGAACCCTGCCTCTTTTATATATATCAGATATGGCAACTGAAGCCATATCCTTAAAACGAAAAGCCGAATAATCCTCATTCGGTTCGCAGACATCGATCAGATGATGCGGAACCCCCTTTTTTTCTTCTTCTGTGATCTTCGCACTTCCGATATCCATCCCTTTATATACCTGAGCGGAGTCTGCGGATATGATCTCAAGATCATGCTGCATCGCAAATAAAACGGAAAGATCAGTTTTTCCCGTTGCGGTAGGACCTGATAAGATTATAAGAGGCGGTTTATTATTCATCAGTTAACGATTCTCTGGAATTTCTTTTCCATATCTGTCTTAGTGATCGAAATGATAGTAGGTCTTCCGTGAGGACAATTATACGGATTATCAAGAGTAAGAAGCTCGTCTATAAGTTTCTGCGCCTGTTCGATCCCGATACGGTCTCCTCCTTTAACGGAAGCCTTGCAGGCCATGCCGGCGATTTTTTCGTCTATGGTTTTAAAACTTCCAAGGCCGGGATTTTCCGCAAGTTCATCAAGTATGGCAAGGAACAGTTCTTTTTCGGAATGTCTGAACAGATCGGTGGGAACGCCTCTTAATGCATATTCATTCCCTCCGAAGTTCTCAATGTCAAAACCGATGTTTTTAAAGCTTTCGATATTATCATTTAAGAACGGATTCCTCGGCTCCAGTAAGAGTTACGATTATCGGAGGCATAAGCATCTGAGTCGGATGTTCGCCCGCATGGATCCTTTTGACGAATCTTTCGTAATTTACTTTTTCATGAGCGGCATGCTGATCGATTATGAACATCTGCTGCTCATACTGCACGATCCAATATGTATCAAATACCTGACCGATTATCTTATAAGAAGCTCTCTTATCCTTATTAAGTGCATCGAGGGGAGTAAGATTCTGGATATCTATCTCTTCGATCTCTTTTAACAGATCTTCATCAGAAACAAGGTCAAAAAATGAAAGCTGACCGCTGTCGACTTCATCGGGTTTGGTTACTTTCTTGATCTTACCGCTTCCCTGGTCTCCCGCAGCGATCGATTCCACGATAGTTGATATATCCTGAAGAGCAAGGGATGATGCTATCTCCTTGGCTCTGTCGATAACGATATCCGGAACACCTGCAAGCTTAGCTACCTGGATTCCGTAACTTCTGTCCGCACCGCCCTTGATTATCTTTCTGAGGAAAACAATATCATCCCCCGACTCTTTAACCGCGATGCAATAGTTATGTACATTATCGATCTTACCTTCAAGTTCGGTGAGTTCATGATAATGAGTTGCAAAAAGTGTCTTTGCTCCTATTATTCTCTTATTGCTGATATGCTCTATAACAGCCCATGCGATCGCAAGACCGTCAAAAGTAGATGTACCTCTTCCAATCTCATCGAGAATAAGAAGACTCTTGGAAGTCGCATTTCTGAGGATGTTTGATACCTCATTCATCTCGATCATAAATGTGGACTGACCGGATGCAAGATCATCGGAAGCACCTACTCTTGTAAATATCCTGTCCACCACACACAGATCTGCAGAGGTTGCAGGAACATAGGAACCAATCTGAGACATAAGAACAATAAGCGCAGTCTGTCTCATGTATGTGGATTTACCGGCCATGTTGGGTCCGGTGATTATACTGACAAGATTTGATGAATTATCAAGATAAGTATCATTTGATACAAAGAGTTCGCCCCCGAGCATTTTCTCAACAACGGGATGTCTTCCTTCTTTGATATTGATGATACCCTTAGTGTTTATATGGGGTTTAACATATCTGTTAACTTCGGCGATATATGCAAGATCCGTATAAACATCCAAAAAGGCAATGCACTTGGCTGTTTTTAAGATCCTTTCACTCTCCGCACCGACGGTATTTCTTATCTGACAAAAGAGATCGTACTCGAGATTTCTGATCTTCTCATCAGCATTAAGAACACTGTCTTCAAGTTCTTTTAACTTAACGGAGGTGAATCTTTCACAGGTTGTAAGAGTCTGACGGCGTATGAAATCTTCAGGTACTTTATCAAGATATGAATTTGTCACTTCAAAAAAGTAACCGAAAGATTTATGGAATTTGATCTTAAGACCTTTGATCCCGGTTCTTTCTTTTTCGGCTTCTTCAAGCTGTGCAAGCCACCCTTTGCCTTCGGTCTTAGCACTTCTTAATCTGTCGACCTCTTCGTTAAAACCATCCTTAATTATATTTCCGTCCCTGATGGTGGTTTCGGGTTCTTCTTTTATCGCATTCGTAATAAGTGATTCGATATCTGCGAGAATATCGAATCTTTCTTTAAGTACATCAATCTCTTCGGAATGAACATCCTCAAGTACGGTCTTAATATGAGGAAGCATCTGAAGCGATGATGCAAGGGACAAAAGATCGGGCGGGGTTGCAGTTCCGAAGCTTACTTTTGCAAGAAGTCTCTCAAGGTCATAAACAGGAGTAAGATATTCTCTTAATTCATCCCTTGCTATTGTATTTGCATTAAAAGCAGAGATTGCCTCCTGCCTTTTGATGATCTCGGATTCATCGATAAGGGGCTGTTCAAGAAATGTTCTCAGAAGTCTTCCGCCCATTGCAGTCTTGGTACGATCAAGAACTCCGAGAAGTGATCCTTTTTTCTGCTTATCCCTTATTGTTTCGGTGAGCTCAAGATTTCTTCTGGATGAAGAATCGAGCATCATGTATTTATCTGCAATATAAGGATGTATCTCAGAAAGATTTCCGAGATCTGTTTTCTGAGTATCATGCAGATAGATGAGTGAAGCACCCGCAGCAAGAACGCCTGGGATCATCGAATCCAGTCCGAGGCCTATCAGGCTCTTAACTTTGAACTGTCTGAGAACTTCACCTGTTGCGGTTTTTTCTTCAAATACGGCATTATCGAGAACAGTTACGGGAATATTAAATCTTTCTTTTATCGAATTAAGGAGATCGCTTTGAACAGAAAATGCATTATTGCAAATTATCTCGGAAGGCTCGAATCTTCCGAGAAAGTCTCCGATCTGATTTACTGATGATACTTCGGAAACAAGGAATTCACCGGTTGAAACGTCAACTACGCTTATACCGATCTCGTTATCCTGATAACAGATACACATCAGGTAATTATTCCTGCCTGAATCAAGTGTAAGAGAATTAATATTGGTTCCGGGAGTTACAACCTTGATGACTTCACGCTTCACAAGTCCCTTGGCAAGCTTGGGATCTTCAACCTGTTCGCAGATAGCTACCTTATATCCTTTTGAAACAAGCCTGGATATATATGTATCCGCAGCATGAAAAGGAACGCCGCACATGGGCGCTCTTTCTTCAAGTCCGCATGATTTTCCGGTAAGTACCAGTTCAAGTTCTCTTGAGACCTGAACGGCATCATCGAAAAACATTTCATAGAAATCGCCTATTCTGTAAAACAAAATGGAATCCGGATACTGCTTCTTGGTCTCCAGATAGTTTTGCATCATGGGTGAAACATCATTTATATCAGGCATGGTAAAGCTCCTTTTAAGCCCTGCTTCCCATATAATAGAAGCCTCTGCATTCATCGAGTCTGACAGGTACAATATTACCTATCAGATCCCTTTCACCTTTAAAATGTACGATCATGTTATTGGAAAGTCTTCCGGTAACATATCCGTCCATTGTAGTGTTTTCTTCTTCAACAAGTGCATCAAGGGTCAGTCCCTGCCATCTGAGACTCTGCTCCCTTGCGGTATCCTGAACAACTTTTAATACCCTGTCAAAGTTTTCTTTTACAAGAGATTCGGGAACCTGATCTTCCCTGACGGCAGCAGGCGTACCCATTCTCTTGGAATAGATAAATGTAAATGCGTTATCGTACTTAACCTTATTGATGACATCAATGGTATCGTCTACATCCGCAGCGGTCTCACCCGGGAATCCGACCATGATATCCGTAGTCATCGCAATGTCCGGAATCTCATCACGGATCTTTAGAGCAAGGTCCAAATACTGCTCTTTGGTATATCTTCTGTTCATCTCTTTCAAAACTTTGGTGGAACCACTCTGAAGAGGCAGATGAAGATGTCTGCAGATCTTATCGTTTTCTTTGATGGTCTTTATCAGCTCATCCGAAAGATCCTTCGGATGTGATGTCATAAACCTGACTCTTTCAATGCCCGGAATATCGCAGGTTCTTTTAAGCAGTTCCGGAAAAGAAATCTCATTATCAAGTCCGTTGCCGTAAGAGTTAACGTTTTGACCGAGAAGCATAACCTCTTTAACGCCTGCCCCGGCAAGCTTTGTTACCTCTGCAAGAATATCTGCGCTTTCTCTGCTTCTTTCACGTCCTCTTACATGAGGGACAATACAGTAAGTACAGAAATTATTGCATCCGAACATTATATTTACGCCGGATTTGAAAGGGTATTTTCTGAGTACGGGGAGATCTTCGACGATATTGTCGGAATGATCCATGATCTCATAGATATGTCTTTCTCCCGCAAGAAGTCTGCTTAAATACTCGGGAAAAGCATAGAGATTATGAGTTCCGAAGATAAGATCAACAAATGAATATGACTTTTTAAGGCGCTCAAACGCTGAAGGCTCCTGAGGAAGGCATCCGCAGATACCGACCATCATATTGGGATTTTTCTTTTTACGCGAATGAACTTCTCCGAGATGTCCGTAGAGTTTCTGATTGGCATTGTCTCTTACGGTACAGGTATTATACAAAACAAAGTCGGCATCCTCGGTATCTTCGAGAAGCTTAAATCCCGCAGATACAAGGATACCGGCTAATTTTTCGGAATCTCGTGCGTTCATCTGGCATCCGAAGGTAACAACGGATGCAGTAAGCTTACGTCCCATTTCGGACTCGGTCTTATTTAATACACGTGATGATTCATGTATGAATTCAAGCTGTTTTTCTGTTGCTAAGATATCTGATTCTTTCACAGTCACTCCGTCAGGAGCGTGTTTCACCAAAATATCCGGCCAGACAGATAGTGGGTCCGGTATGGGTTCCGATCATGGGTCCCATACTGTTAACCATAAATTTCTTAAAGCCTAAACGCTCCTCAATTAAATTTTTAAGATATTCGGCATCTTCGGGGCAGTTTCCGTGTGCGACCATGATGATATCATTCATGTCACGGCAGGATCCCAGATGCTCTTCCATATAGTCAACGATATGATCAAGGCTCTTCTTTCTGCCTCTGATCTTACCGCCTGCATCAAGCTTACCCTCATTATTAACGGTGATAAATGGCTTGATCGCAGCTACAGTACCGATAACGGCACTGGTTTTACTTACTCTTCCGCCTCTCCAAAGGTCCATGAGATTATCAACGGTAATAGCAAGACTTGCATGGATTGCATTATCTTTACAGAACTGTGCAACTTCGTCAAGGCTCTTACCGGCAGCTCTCATATCGACAGCTTTGGTCACAAGAAGCATTTCACCAAGAGATCCGGTAAGTGAATCAACTACTTCGATCCTCTTTCCGGGATGTTTTTCCATAACTTCCTTGGCTGCGAGCATTACGCTCTGAACTGTACCTGATAAACCGGAGGAAAGTCCGATATAAAGGAACTCATCGGCCTGATCGATCCTATCTTCAAAGAACTTCTTAGCCTGTTCGGGAGTAACCTGGGAAGTCGAAGGCTTTGCACCTTCGGCAAGTCTCTTATAGAACTCCTCTTTGCTGAGTGTAACACCCTGATTATAAACCACACCGTCAATTATGGTCGCAAGATTGATGGTTTCGATACCATGCTCTGCACCATAATCCTCAGGGATGTCGGATCCGTTATCAGTGTAAATCTTAAACATATTATACCTCCGGTGAAAACATTAGTAAGTTTTGGCTTACACCGACTGATATAATACATCAAACTGATATGGAAAAACAATTAAAATATTATTAAAAAACACTATATATAGTATTTGATTCTACATACGCGTTTTTCTTTATTTTCCGGTACTTCCGAAACCGCCGTTTCTCGATGCGGTAACGTCATCATCTTCAGTAATTCCGTAAGGAAGGAAAATACCCTGGGCAAAAGCATCGCCCTCTTTAAGAGAAACAGTCTTGCCTTCATTGGAATCGTTGGTGAGTTTTACGAAGATATGTCCTTCGTTATCTGAAAAATAGTAATCACTGTCGATGATTCCGACAGTATTATTAAGCTGAAGCCTGAATTTAAATCCGAGACCGCTTCTTGGGAAAACTGCAAGCATCCAGTCTTCGAGCATTGTAACTCTGATGCCGGTAGGTATTTTGATGGTCTGCCCTGGCTCGAGGTTAATATCAACGGTGGTTCTGATATCATAGCCTGCGCTTCCGGAAGTGGCTCTTACGGGAAGCGATATCCTGTCATATTTCTCCTTTAATGTATTGTCATCAAGGTTAAAATCTTCCATCCCGGATTTGAACTGTTCAAAAGATACCTTTTCGAATTTTCCTACTCTTGTCATGTTACTCTCCTAACTAAGGCCATGTATGGGTTTATGTCTGAGTTTTTTGCGACATTTGCCGACTCACTTAATGAGCGGAGTTTCGCAAGATTGCTTCGAGGACTTGTTTGAGCGTAGCGAGTTCCGCAGAAGCAATCTGAACTGCGAAACGAACGCAAATTTAGTGAGTACGGCGCATGAGCAAAAAAGCAGGCATAAACCCATGCAGGGCCGTAACTTGGTTTAGTACATACAAGGCACGCCTGATTTGGAACTGCCATATACACTGTTAGGATCAAGAACTGAGTAATGATCCGGACAATGGATTTTGACTTTACCGGTAGTTAATGACTCTTGTACATCGATAACACGCTGGTTTGAACTGCCTTTCCACAAAAGTGTTACATCACGAAGATTCTTATCATATTTACCGTCAACAACTACATCCACGTATTGCATCAAAGGAAGTGACTTAATCTCCTCCCATGTATAACCCGTGTAGAGCCAGACGTTTTTCCGAGGGAACTTATCTTTGAATGTCTTAAGTAGGGAGGTAATCTCATCCCTGTTACCGGGATACAAAGGGTCTCCGCCGCTTAAAGTAAGACCGGAGATATAGTCACGGGCCAGAAGATCAAAGAGCTCTTTTCGGGCATTGTCGTCAAAATAGATACCGCCGTCCGGATCCCATGTCTGAGGGTTCTGACACTGACTGCACATATGCGAACAGCCGGATACCCAGAGAACGATACGAAGTCCGTCTCCGTTTTTCATATCATCTTTTGTAATATCGTGATATCTCATTACATCGATCTTCTTTCAGCAATCTCAATCATCTTGGCATCGTTAAGTCTTGTGTCACCATGCGTTCTTGAATATGACAGATATCCGTTCATACGGTCGATCTTGGTCAGGTTTCTGCTGCCGCAAACGGGACATACATCCATGGACAATTCTTCGTGACCGCAATCATCACAATATGATAAAGACAGGTTAACACCTTCATAGAAGCCCATCTTCATCGCACGTCTGATAAGGGTTTTGATTGCTACCAGATTGTAATCGACGGGATATTTAACGTACTGGATCTTGCCGCCGTTAAACAGATCCCAGAACCTCTTCTCATAATCCTGTTTTTCGATGGGAGTAATGTCTTCCGTAACATGACAGTGGAACGAATTGGATACATATTCCCTGTCGGATACTCCTTCGACTATTCCGAACTTGTTTCTGAACTGCTTTACCTGAAGACCGCACAGATTCTCAGCGGGAGTGCCGTATATTGCATAAAGCTTATGGTCTTCTTTTTTAAACTGAGCGATCTTCTCATTGATATGTCTCATGACTTCAAGAGAAAACTCCGCATCCTCTACAAGCGATTTATGATTATAAAGCTGCTGAAGCTCATTTAATGCAGTTATGCCAAATGAAGCGGTCGCAGAATCAAGCAAAGGCTTGATCTTATCCGAAAGGCCGAGGTTTCCGCCTCTGAAACCGCACATGCAGTATGCCAGAGGGTTGGTGGAAGCCTTCATTTCACCGAGATACGAGTAAGTCCTTAAGTGAAGATTTCTGATAAGTTCAAGATAATAATCCAGTATCTCATAGAAATCCCTGTTCTCTTTTCTGCTGCGTGCAAGGATCATAGGAAGGTGAAGTGAAACAACACCTATATTGAATCGTCCGATATATACAGGTTCATCCTTATCATCCGCAGGTTCAATTCCGCCCCTTTCGTACCAGGGTGAAAGGAATGCGCGGCATCCCATGGGAGAAATGATCTTACCGTATTTTTTGTAGATCGAAGGAACATAACCTTCACCGGTAAGCGAGAGGTAATCGGGATACATGGTTTTGGATGAACATTTAACGGCAAGATCGAATATATCTTCAAGCTCACCGCCTTCGCCGTGAAGTTTCTCATCGTATAAGAATACAATCTTGGGGAAAAGAACGGGCTTCTTCCTGCCCTTTTTACCCTGCCCTTCCATATGTACTTTCAGAAGAGCTTTTGTTGCCATCTTCTGGAAATCACTTGTTCCGGTACCTGCGGTAACGGTAATAAAGGGATAATCACCGCGGCTGGATGCTACCGTATTAAATTTATATTCCCATCCCTGGAAACCCTGTTCAAACTCTCTTTCAACACCGGCAAGTGCTGCCTCTGCAGCCTTTTCCTCGGATACTCCGAGATCCATGTATTTCTTTTTTGCTTTCTCATATGAGAGTTTTGCATAAGGCTCAAGAATATATTCAACGGAAGGAATGGTAAATCCACCGTACTGCTGGGATGCAGCGGACAGAACAATATCTCCCATGACATCAAATGCGGTATCAAGACTTTTGGGCTCGTTATACCAGATATTGCCCATCTCGAATCCGCCCTTTAAAACGGAAGCAATGTCAAAGAGGCAGCAATTCATCGTATCACGCCTCGATGACATATCATGGATATAGATATATCCGTCGCGGCATGCCTGAATCTCTTCCGTCGTCAGGAAAAACTTCAGATACAGTTCTTTATTCAGCTGGTTGAAAATAAGACTTCTTTTGGTGGAGACAAGTGCAGAATCCGTGTTGGAATTTTCCTTGTCACCGATATACATGATGGACTGGGATTTCTTGTAAACATCGTCAAGCATTCTGACAAAATCCTGCTTGTAGTTACGATAATCCCTGTAACTCTTTGCAACAATGGGCTTAACCTTCTCGAGAACTTCCTCAACAATGTTGTGCATTTTGGGAATGGGAATCTCATTTTCGGGAAGGGAATCAACTTTGGAGATGATAAGCTCGCATATTTTCCTGTTCTCATCATCGGAAAACTCGGTAAGAGCTCTGTATGCACTCTTTCCGACCGCATTAATGACCTTCTGAACATTAAAAACTTCTCTGGATCCGTCTTTTTTGATTATAAAAACTTCAGACGAAGGCTTATAGATTTGTCCGTAATCAATGCTTTCAGCCACGATGTTCCTCCAAGATCACATTTTATCCAGTAATGTTTTCAAATAATCTTTATAAGCTTTAACCGCAGTATCGGGACCTGCAAGTTTTACATCTTCACCGAGTCCGGCAAGCCATCCGTAAAACTGATTGGAAACATAGCACTTTGTCCTTACTATGATCCTGCCTTTGTCTCCCTTTCTCTGAACAACATCCGTACCGAATCTGTCATAGGCGATACCGATGAGTTCCTCAGGGAAATCTAGTATTACGGTTTCCTGCTTTCCGCCGTACATCGAAAATGTCTCTTCAACATACGATGATATATCGATCTTTTTATATTCTTCTTCTCCCAGGCGCGCGTCACCTGTTTCCAGAACATGACGCATCTTATCAACACGGAAATGCTTCATCTTACCGGCTTCAGAATCATATGCCAGGAGATAATAATTCTGATCCTGCCAGATAAGTGACCAGGGACTTAAGATCCTTTTCTTCTTGCCCTTTGTAACGAGCTTTTTATCCGGCCCCCAAACAAGGTATTCAAATTCGACCTTTTTGTCGTTTTGAATGGCTCTCGATAATGTATCAACGTTATACAAAACATCTTCGTTGGGAGTTTTGGTATCCGAAGAATATATATTTCTTATCATGGTCGAAGCCATGTAAGTACTTGTCTGACTTTTAAGCTTGCTTGCAAGGATCCTGGACTTTCCCGCCGAAATGAATTTGGAGGAATAGACCGCATCTGCAAGGAGCCTCAGTTCGGCATCCTCAAACTCTCTTGATACGAGCTTATATCCGCCGCCGGGTTCATGGATTATATCAAAGCCCGCATCCGTAAGGGACTTTATATCATCATATAAAGTCTTTCTGTCACATTTAAGGCCCTCATTCTGAATGCTTTCGAGAAGATCCGAAGCCTTAAGCGCATGCTCGTCATCTGTTTTGTTTTTTAGGATATCAAGGATAAGAAGTATCCTTGTCTTATTATTATATACATTCATGCTAATATGATACGGATCTAAAAAAATAAAAGGATACGATCCTGCCGTATCCTTTGTAGGTCCTATCAGTTATCGGATCCGGATGTAACAGCTTCTGTAGATACTTCCTGAACCGATTTTGAATCCTTTCTGTTCCTCAGTATCCTGCCCACTGTAAATCCCAGTGCTGCCACTACGACAATGATGATCATAAGAAGCAGATATGATAAAAACGAATTGGAAAAAGCAATAAATTTATCCATAGTAAACCTCCGATGGCCGACTAAATATTGTACGGAAAAATCGGGGTAAAACCCTCTGAAACACACTATTTAGTATACCTTTTAAGGTGCTTTTGAGTCAAGCGCGGCACATAATTTTTCGCTCCTTGCAATAACCTCCGCAGGGAAGCCGTTTTTACGCAGTAAAGCTATGGCATTTGTGCTTACCGAAGGGCCTTTTTCAAGCTTATAGGTAAATAAAACGTCATCTCCCTCTATTTTCTCGCTGAAATGGACATTTTCATACATATCAGCCGCAAGGGTAGTAAGTTCATGATCGTGGGTCGCCGCATAAACAAGCACTCCTTTTTCCCTGAGGTAATGAAGGACCGCATCTGCGGCAGCTATCCTTTCAGCGGTATTTGTTCCCTTAAAGATCTCATCAATAAAGCAGATCACGGGTCTGCCTGCATTATCGGATGCATCAACGATTCTTTTAAGGCTCTTTATCTCAGCCATAAAGTAACTGTCACCCTTAAGTATCGAGTCATTAACGGCTATTGAAGAATATATATGGAAAAGAGAACCTTTATAACACTTTGAAGGACATGTGGAAATAGTCTGAGCAAGAATGGCATTTACGGCGATCATCCTCATATAAGTGGATTTTCCGCTGGCATTTGATCCCGTTATAAGGACTCCGCCCTTGTTAAAAGCATCATTTGCAACCGGCGAATCGATAAGCGGATTAAAACCGTCCATGATCGAAATACATCTGTCATTGTTAAATTCGGGTATGCAAAAAGCACCTTTCTTTTCAAGAAAAGCCCTGTATGAAGAAACGGCAAGACACATGTCGAGATAACCGGTTCTTTCATATGCACTGAGTATGATATCATTGGAACTTTCGATCTTTCTGAGTAAAAACTCTGCAGCAATAAGATCAAAATGGAATAAAAGATTGATATATGTAAAAAGCATTGAGAAAATTCCGCCCGTTGCATTGGATCCGGAATTGATCACAACAGCTGAAAAAGTCGTTTTCAGTCTGATCTTTTTAAGTTCTCCGAAAAGCTCATCAATAAGCTTACCGGTTTCGGAAGGCTGCCCTGCAGGAAGAACTTTACCCATGGACGCAAGTCCCATGATCATGGAAAAGCCGCATAAGCACTCTTCTGCTTTTCTCTTAAATGAAAAATACGATGAAACCTGCATTATAAGAATGAGAAGAATGAAAAACACCCCGACAGCAGGCTTAAATACGGTTACAATGATTGCAAGAACATACAGGATATCTGCAAATATATGAAAAAACGGATTAAGAATATGATCCGTTGCAAGAATCTTATCCAGGTATTCGGGAAGCGATCTGTCTTTGACAAACCCGAGTTCATTCAGCGCTTTTCCGAGACACATCCTGAGAGATTCATCGGAATAAAGCTCGGTTACGATCTTATCGGTGCACAGGATGTCTTCTTCGGAAGAAGACAGGTCATGAAGCTGTCTGTAAAGATACTCTTCGCCGGCAGAGCTGAGACAATTATCCATCTGCAGGAAGATATCCTCCATGCCTGTATCGGACCAGGTCAGTTCATCGATATATTCGCCTTCTTTTTTGGAAGAAAGGAACATATCAAGGTTTTTCTTAAGGGAATCTTTTCTGGCCTCGGTAAGTTTTCTGTCCGATGATTTTCCAAAGGAATCACGAATAAAAGAGGTAATCTTCTCAGATTCCTCTTTGGACATTCTGATTCCGCTGATCATCAGAAGTATTAAAATGACGATTACAAAAAATATTCCGGTCATGATAATAAAAAAGCCCTGCAGAAAGAAGCCTCTCTGCAGGGCGAAAAATTAAAGAAATGAGTACTTGAGAATGAAAAGAATAGCAAGTACGTACATAAGGGGCTTAATCTTCTTAGCATTGCCGGTGCAAAGATTAACAACAACGTAAGAGATAACTCCGATGCAGATACCGTCTGAAATGCTGTAAACAAGAGGCATTACAAGAAGCGCAAGGAAAGCAGGGATTGCTTCGGTGGGATCCTTGAGATCGATACCGGTGATTGCACTCATCATAAGGAATCCTACGAATACAAGCGCGGGTGCGGTTGCAAATCCGGGGATTGAAATGAAGAGAGGGGAAAGGATCAGGGATACGAGGAAAAGAAGTCCGGTTACTACGGAAGCAAGACCGGTACGTCCGCCTGCAGATACACCTGAAGAGCTCTCTACGAAGGTTGTGGTGGTTGAAGTTCCGAGAACTGCACCTGCGCTGGTAGCGATAGCATCAGCAAGAAGTGCGGGACGAATTCTGGGAAGCTTTCCGTCCTTGTCAAGCATGTCAGCCTTGTCTGCACATCCGATGAGGGTTCCGAGAGTATCAAAAACGTCAACGAAAAGGAATGCAAACATGATAACAATGAAATCAAGAGCATTGAAGGTCTCAAAAGCTGCTGATGAGAAACAAGCACCAAAGGTCTGTCCGATGGAGGCAAAGCTGAAATCAGCAAAGCTTGTGGGAATTGTTGAGTAGAATCCGAGTTCTGCATTGGGAGTATAAATTCCGGTCAACTCACAGATGATTCCGAGAATCCAGGTAGCAAAGATACCGATGAGAATAGCACCTTTGATCTTCTTGATGTAAAGAACAGCTATGATAAGAACTCCGATGATGGTAAGAAGAGCCCAGATACCGGTGGTGTGGATCTCGTTCTTGAAAGAAACGATGGTAACAAGGGTAGCACCGTCAACAACAACTTTACCGTTCTGAAGTCCGATGAAAGCTACGAAAAGTCCGATACCAACGGAAACGCCCTTCTTAAGCTGAAGGGGGATTGCATTGAAGATTGCCTCTCTTACTGGAGTTACGGAGAGAACTATGAAGATAAGTCCTTCGATAAATACTGCAAAAAGTGCAAACTGCCATGAATAACCCATTGAACCGCAAACGGTATATGCAAAGTATGCATTAAGTCCGAGTCCGGGAGCAAGGGCAAAAGGATAATTGGCCATAAGTGCCATGCACATGGTTCCGATGAATGCGGAAAGTGCGGTAGCGATGAGAATAGCCTGAGGATTCATACCCGAAGCACTAAGGATGTTGGGGTTTACAGCCAGGATATAAGCCATCGCCATGAAGGTGGTGATACCGGCAATTACTTCTGTCTTGACGTCAGTACCATTCTCCTTCAGTTTAAAAGTTTTTTCTAACATATGATCTCCTTCCTCTCTATGAGAGTGAAATATTCCGGCTTTCACCGGTTTATTATCATCGGTTTAACAACCGATAATTTTCAAATCTCATTAATGATACGCCTTGTTCTGGTCCCGCATCTGTAAATGATCTCCTCGGGATCAAAACCAAGATCATATTCACCCTTATAAAAGAGAATTCTCCCCGCGACAACAGTCATTATAACATTAGATGAGCTTCCTGAATAAACAATATTTTTAACAATATTATTGACAGGTTGCATATTGGGCTTGTGAAGGTCCAAAAGAACAAGATCGGCAGGATTTCCCTCTTTTACAAGACCGGAATCCTCAAGCCCCATACATGATGCGGAACCCTTAACAGCCATATCAAGGATAACGGATGCATCCATACATGCAGCGTCTTCTTCACGCAATTTGCATAGAACGCTCGTAAGATACATCTCCTTGAACATGTTCAGCGAATTATTGCTTGCAGGTCCGTCCGTTCCCATCGCAAGAGGAACTTTTCTGTCATAAAGCTTTTTTAAAGGAGCTATTCCGCTTGCAAGCTTAGAATTAGAGCCCGAATTTATGACGGCACAGATATTCTTATCTGCCATCAGACTTATCTCTTCATCGGTAAGCCAGACTCCGTGGTAGATTCCGCCACCCTTATCAAAAAGGCCGAGCGAGTCAAGATACATAAGCGGAGTTTTACCGTATCTGCCCAGGCACTCTTCCACTTCAGACCTTGTCTCGGACAAATGACAATAAAAAGGACAATCCAGAGCTTTTATAACACCGGATAATTCTTCAAGAAGTTCTTTTGAACAGGTATATTCCGCATGGATACCTGCCTTAAAAGCGATCAGAGGGTCATAGGAATTAAGTACCTTATAAGAATCTTCAAATTCTTTTATCGAGAAAGTAAAATCATTCAGCCCGGATACGATCGCACATCTCATACCGGCCTGTGAAAAAACTTCAGCCGTTACATAAGGACGAAGATACATATCCATGACAGAAACAGTTCCGCTGGATACATATTCCATGATCGCAAGACTTTGGAAATCAGCTATGTCCTCATCTGTGAGCTTGGCTTCGTTAGGAAAAACATCCTCTTTCAGCCAGTCAGGGGTGGGCTTATCATCTGCAAGAGACCGTAAGAAAGTCATTGCAGAATGAGTATGAGCATTATTAAAGCCCCTCATGAGCAGATTGCCTTCACAGTCAACGGATCTGTCGAAGACTATGCCGGCATTTTGATGAGTAAGTTCATCATTATCATAGTAAATAACATTCGAAATAATGCCGTCGGAAATAACTACTTCACCCTTTTTAAGCGAAGCGCTTCCGTCAAGATCCAAAATTACGGCATTATACAGTCGAATGTTCATAATAATCTCACTTTATGGAATCAGCAGAAAAACTTTCGGGAAGAAGTTCCCCAAGTGTATAGATCTTCTTATCATCAATGCTTCTGGCAACAATAACCGTCATATCGCAAGATCCGAATTCGGAAAGGAACTGTCTGCACACCCCGCAGGGATAGGCATAGTCTTTAAGTTCCTTGGCGTTTTTCATACCACCGACTATCGCAATTGCTTTAAATTCATTATGCCCTTCGCTGACAGCCTTGAGAGCGGCGCATCTTTCGGCACAGATCGTAGCACCGTATGAGGAATTTTCAACGTTACATCCTCTGAAGATTTCACCGTCCGAAGTAAGTAATGCGGCGCCTACGGCATATCCCGAATATCTGCAATAGCTTTTGGTTCTGGCTTCAAAAGCATTGATTATAAGTGTCTGGATCAGTTCTTCATCCATCTTTATCACCTCAGAATGCGGCAATCGAGCCTCTTACAAGAGCAACAAATCTCTCGGCAACGGAATTGGCAGCTTTCTGTACCTCTTCATGATTCAGCTCTTCTCCGGTTATACCTGCAGCCATATTACTGATACAAGATATACCGCAGACTCTCATGCCCATATGTCTTGCTGCTATTGCTTCGATAGCCGTACTCATACCGACGGCGCTTCCGCCGAGCAGTCTGAGAGCCTTAACATCCGAGGGCGATTCGTAAGAAGGTCCGCTGAGCTGTACATAAACGCCCTTAAAGAGTTCACTGTTTTGCTCAGCTGCCTTATCTGTAATTATCTTGCAAAGCTCGGCATCATAGATCCTTGTCATATCCGGAAATCTGGTTCCGAGTTCTTCGATATTCGGTCCAATCAGAGGATTTCTGACCAGGAATGATATCTGATCTTCAATAAGCATGAGACATCCGGGATGGAAAGCCTCATTAATGCCGCCTGCAGCATTGGTAAGGAAAAGAATCTTTGCTCCGAGAAGTCCCATGAGTCTGATAGGCATAACAACATCCGAAGGCTCATAGCCCTCATACATATGAACTCTGCCCTTCATACACACGATCTTTTTATCTCCGTCATATCCGAAGATAAACTTGCCGGAATGTCCCTGAACGGTTGATACGGGGAATCCCGGAAGATCCGAATAAGGAATCTCACAAACAGGTTTGATCGAATCTGCATAACCGCCGAGTCCGGACCCCAGAACAAGTGCAATATCGGGTACAAAATCGGTTATCTTACGTACAGCTTCTACTGCCTTTTGGAGCTTTTCGTATTCTTTACTCATGAAGTCACCTTTTTGTATGCTTTTTTGCCGCGTCTTACAAGTTTTCCGTCCTTAAGATCTTCGGCACTGTAGAGTGTCTTGATATCGGTTATCTTCTCATCATCAACGGTAACGCCGCCCTGCTCAACCGCACGACGTGCTTCGTTTCTGGTAGGGCAAAGACCTGCTTTAACGAGAATTCCGAGAATATCGATCTTGCCGTCTCTGTAATCGGCTTCTTCGATCTTAACGGTAGGAATATCTGCATTTGAAAGATCGCCGCCTCCGAAAAGCGCTGCCGATCCTGCTTCAGCCTTATCGGCTTCTTCCTTGCCATGTACCAGTTCGGTAAGTTCATGTGCAAGGATCTTCTTGGCATCGTTGATCCTGGAATCATCCCACTTTTCGATCTCTTCGATCTGCTCAAGAGGAAGGAATGTAAGCATTTTAATGCACTTAAGCACATCTGCATCTCCGACGTTTCTCCAGTACTGGTAGAAGTCGAAGGGGGAAGTCTTATTGGGATCGAGCCATACTGCATTTCCCGCAGTCTTACCCATCTTATTGCCGTTTGAATCGGTAAGAAGGGTGATCGTCATTGCATGTGCATCCTTGCCGAGCTTTCTTCTGATAAGTTCGGTTCCGCCGAGCATGTTGCTCCACTGGTCATCACCGCCGAACTCAAGATTACAATTGTACTTCTGGAACATGTAATAGAAGTCATATGACTGCATTATCATGTAGTTGAACTCAAGGAATGAAAGACCCTTCTCCATTCTCTGCTTATAGCACTCTGCTCTGAGCATGTTATTTACGGAAAAGCATGCACCAACCTCACGAAGAAGTTCGATGTAGTTAAGATTCATGAGCCAGTCGGCATTGTTGACCATCATAGCCTTACCATCACCGAAATCGATAAATCTCTCCATCTGCTTCTTAAAGCACTCGGCATTGTGATCGATATCTTCTCTGGTAAGCATTTTTCTCATATCGCTTCTTCCGGAAGGATCACCTATCATGGTAGTTCCTCCGCCGATGAGAGCGATGGGCTTATTCCCTGCCATCTGAAGTCTCTTCATAAGAGTAAGAGCCATGAAATGACCTGCAGTAAGTGAATCTGCAGTGCAGTCAAAGCCTATATAAAAGGTTGCCTTACCGTTATTTACAAGATCTCTGATCTCTTTTTCATCAGTTGTCTGAGCAATAAGGCCTCTTGCCTGAAGCTCTTCAAAAATACCCATTTCAAAAAATCTCCTTTTATCAAAATATATCTTATTATACTAAAAAATCCGAAGATTCACATAGCCGTCCGGTATAAAATTACCTGTTCTCCATAAGCTTGGTCATAGCCTTGTCCAGACCGCTTACCGTAAGCTTATACATGGGGAACATCTGCTTAAGAACTGTTTCTATCTCTCTCCAGGGTGCGGCACCCGGTGCCATCTTGGGATTGAGCCAGACAACTTTCTTATAATGCCTTTTGAGTGATTTAAGCCATTCCTCACCGCTTAATCCGTCATTCGGTCCCCGATAGTTGCCTGTATCGGAATAGAACTCCTCAGGAGCCATTGCGGCATCACCGACTATTATAACCTTATAATCCTTATCGGTATTTCTGAACAGCCAGTTTGTCTCGACCCAGTCTCCGTTTTCGCATTCCGGAGTCTTATAAACATGGGAATAAATGCAATTATGGAAATAATAGCACTTAACTTCCTTGTAGTGATTACTCTTGTTAACAGCCTGGAAAAGCTCATTGAGAAGCGACGAATAAGGAATCATGGTTCCGCCGGAATCCATCAAAAGAAGGAGCTTGACGGAGTTTTTTCTGGGCTTTCTCATCTCTATCTTAAGAAGGCCGCCCTGATTACAGGTTTCATCCACTGTCTTATCAATATCAAGCTCTCTTTCATTGGTATCAAGTCTTGAAGAAAACTGTCTGAGACGTCTGAAAGCAAGCTGGAATTGTCTGTTTGTCATAACACGGTCATCTCTGAAGTCGCGGTACTTTCTCGCACCCATGACCGCAAATGCTGACTGATATCCTGTCATTCCGCCGACTCTGACTCCGCCGATATTTCCGCCTGTATTTCCGAAAGAGGTTTTACCCATGGTTCCGATCCAGAAGGAACCGCCGTTATGTTCGGAATCCTGATCTTTAAGGCGCTGTTTGAATTTCTGCTCGACATCTTCTTTATCGATAATGATGCCCTCACCCTCCATCTTGTTAAGGTGATCTTTGGCTTCCATCTCAGCAAGCTGCATCATGTCGGATTTATCAAGCCATCTGAGCATCTCCGCACCGACTTCAGGGTTGCTTTGAGCCGCCTTAAAACACTCATCAAAAGCTTCGTCGTACTTATCAAAGTCGGTTTCGCTCTTAACAAGTATCATTTTGGCACCATAATAAAACCTGGTAAGCGAACCGCCTATCAGTCCGCTGTCCAGAGCATTCATAAGATCAAGCCACTCACCGAGGGTGACATTAATCCCATGCTTTCTTAAGCTTTCAAAAAAGTTCAAAAACATATAGTTTTACTTAAAAATTCTGGTGTGTCGCAAGTTCAAGGTCTTCATCTTTTTTAACGACTACACCGATGAAGGGGAGCTTGGATTTGATCTGGGCATAGGGGATTCCGCCTATCTGAAGTGCATTGATCCAGTCAATGAGTTCGGAAGTCGAAGGTTTCTTGCGGATATCGCGGATGTCTCTGATCTGATAGAAAACATCCATTGCCTCGCTTAAGAGATTTTCCTCCACATCGGGGAAATGAACCTTAACGATCTCTGTCATGAGTTCTTTTCCGGGGAACTCAATATAATGGAAAATACATCTTCTCAGGAATGCATCGGGAAGTTCTTTCTCAGCATTGGAGGTGATGATAACAATAGGTCTTGTCTTGGCCTTAACGATTCTCTTGGTCTCATTGATATAGAATTCCATCTGATCGAGCTCCCACAGAAGGTCATTGGGGAATTCAAGATCCGCTTTATCGATCTCATCAATGAGAAGAACGACCTGCTCATCGGAATCAAATGCTTCTCCGAGTTTTCCGAGTTTGATGTAATGAGCAATATCGTCAACGCCGCCCTCTCCGAACTGTCCGTCGTAAAGTCTCTGGATGGTATCGTACATATACAGACCATCCTGAGCCTTGGTGGTAGATTTGATATTCCATATGATAAGCTTCTTTCCGAGAGCATCGGCAACGGACTGGGCAAGCATGGTCTTGCCTGTTCCCGGTTCTCCTTTTACCAAAAGAGGTTTCTGAAGAGCTATTGAGATATTTACTGCATCCATAAGTTCGGGGCTCGCTACATATCCTTTTGTTCCATCGAATTTACTCATATCAAACTTTCTCCGTTAAAAAATTTTTCCAGTTCACTTCTGAGAACGGCACTGTTGATCGATTTCAGAAGATATCCTTCGGGTTTAAGGGGCATTACGGATTTAACCGTTTCCTTATCGGATTTACAGGTAAGGAATATTACAGGAATGTCCTTGGAAAACTCTTCGCTTCTGAGCATCTCAAGTATTTCCTTGCCGGTTGTAACAGGCATCATATAATCCAGCAGGATAAGATCTGCGTGATTCTTGGCAAGCCAGGTAAGTGCCTGTATGCCGGAATTTGCCATATATACTTTATAAATATCTTTGAGCCAGTCACGGACAGTTCTTAGATAACTTGCATCATCATCCACGATAAGGATGCTCTTTTTGTCATCGTCCACAACAGTAGTTGATGAAACACCGACTAAAATAGCTATAAGATCGTTGATATCGATTGGTCTTTCAAGTTTACCCGCCAGATAATTATCGGAAATATAACCCGAAATCCCGTTAAAATCGGAAGGTGATCCGATCAATATAAGCTTCTTGTCATCGTCATTGCATTTATCTTTCAGATAAATAAGAAGATCCGGCTTTTCAAAAATGGAATCGTCAACATATAAAACGATCACCTTCTTATCATCAATGCTTTTATTGATTGTCGGAGAATCGGTTGATTCAAATTCGCACATGAAACCGGACGATTCAAGCTTGACCTTGATCGCATTGACCATGAAACTGTCTATTTTACTGATTATCAAAACGGAATCCGTCATAATGACTCCTTCACCGCCTTTAATACTCCGTCCCAGTTAAGATCATCCATCGCAGATTTGATCTTTTCCAATTTGGCACGGTCTTTATCCTCAAAAGTATACGCTTTTAAAGAATCAAATATTAGCTCCAGACTGTCATAATCCATCATCTGGGCAAGTTCATAAATGGTATTATATGCATCCTGCAATTTATCGGGAGAAATCTTCTCTTTACCTTCCGATGTATCTTCGGAAAACTGTACTTTAAGCTTTGACGCAAGATCCCTGAAACATTTTAGCAGATCCGAAGTGTTATCTTCGATATATTCAAAGTTTTTCTCTTTGCCGGCCTTTTCGAGCATCGCGGCCTGTTCGGACAACGCCGAAGCACCGATTATACGGGATGAACTCTTAAGAGCATGAACCCTGATGGTATATTCTTCTATATTATGAATTCTGTAAAAGTTTTCGATCTCATCGGCTTTGGAAGATGCATTTGAGGCAAATATCTCAAGAGCCTTCATCAGGCCTTCTTCGGACCCGCAATTATCAAGTCCAAGTTCTGCATCGAGCTCTTCCATTTCACGTACGGAATCAGGAATCTGCACAGATGCATTTTCTTCTTCATTCGGGCTTAAGATCTCGGAATCTGAGTTATTATCCGGATCCGCATTTTCCGAAGATTCCAAAGCTTCGGATTCCGAAGTTCCGATAACACTTACTTTGCTCTTAGGCAGATACAAAAGCAACAAAGCATCGATAATATCGGGGCCCGCACCGGCATCCATGTAATCACTGTAGCTTTCGTAGATAATAACCGGATCATGTGCACCGGAATCATCCGTGATCAGGATTGAAGGAACATTTACACAGTTCCATATATACGTCTTTAACAGTCTTCCGGCAGAATCGCCAAGTCCGTCTTCAACGAATATAATATCATACTCGTTTTCCGAAATATGCTTTATACATTCATCGCCGTCATATACAACATCGACCTTTCCCATAGTCGTTAAAAAAAGTCTTGCAATTCTGTTTATATTATCAGAATCCGTGCCCGAAATCAAAATTCTGGCCATCGGACAGAGCAAAGGCCTGGAAAAAGTTGAGGCCAGCATAAATCTGGATATTCCGGCTTTATCATTGACCTTTACAAGGGTATCCATGGTTGCGATCGGAAGGAACTTACCGATAACCCTCAAAACGGAACCGTTTGAAAAAGGTTTGGGGATATATGAATCAAATCCTTCTTTGAGGTATTTTTCTTTTTCGCCCCTTACTGCATTGGCGGTTACTACTATGATGGGGGTCATATCGCACAGTCCCTCATTCCTTATGATATGCATGGCTTCAACGCCGTCTATAACCGGCATCATATGATCCATAAATATCATGTCGTAGCTGTTTTTTCTGACAAGATCAAGTGCTTCTTTGCCGTTTACCGCTGAATCAACGGAGAATCCGAAGGATTTGATGATCCTGACCAGAAGTTCCATATTAAGCTCGTTATCATCCACACAGAGAATCTTATACTGTGCGGAATCATGTCTGAAATGATATCTTCTGGTTTCATGGAAAGCTCTTCCGACGGCTTTAAGATCGGAAGGCTCGATCTCATCATAATTATCAATTCCCGATTTATCATATTCGACATAATAAGGCATCATCGTATCGGAAAGACGGTTTCTGTCGGAAGCATAATCGGTCAGTTCATCCATGAACTGATTTAATCTCTTCGCTCCCTTAAAAACATTTGCTGCATTTTCCCTGACTTCATCAGATACATCGGATTTAATGATGGCATCACTGTATCCGAGTATTGCATTTACGGGAGTTTTCATCTCATGCGACAGATGAACCATAAGTTTACTGTTGGCTTCATCCGTTTCTTTGATCTTATCAAGCGCTGTTTTTTCACCTGATCTTGCTTTTTCCAGTTCATCAACCGTCTTAAGAAGCCTTAAGTGATCCGGAGATTCCAGCGTCAGGAAAAGCATAAGCATTCCTATCGACGCGATGTAATAGATCATAAGCGTGCTTTCGCTCCTGCCCGACTGAGCAAGGAATATGGCAAGAATAGCCGCAAGTCCTATGGTCATGAAGGTACGCTGAACCTTGGTGAATTTCCTTTTTTGCAAAAATACCAGAATTGTTCCGAGAACAACATAAAACAAAGGGATCATGTATACGATGGGAACAAATAACGGACCATGCAGTGCATTACCTTCTTCATCATAAGAATATGCGATTCCGGTAAAGAGATTAATAAACAGTAAGACCAAATAGATGGTATTGACCATGTATATAAGGATAAGAAGTCCTTTTCGCCTTGAGAATTTGGAAAAAGCACACATATACATGTAATATGCCATACCGGCACAGGCAGACATAAAGTTTACATATGTGTAGAAGAACATCCTGAACCAGTTCGGAATACCGGGAGTGCTGCAGATGATCGCCGTTACAATATCAAGAACGCATCCGACTGTAACAAAGGATGCAAAAATCTTGAATCTGAAATTGGTTTCTTCTTCGTTCTTATAATTTCCCAGCACAAAGAAAAGCACTATCAGATCAACCGGAAGTGCCGAAAGTTCAAAATATATATTGTAGTCAAGCTGAAAACCCATTAAATTCTCCGCATGGAAAACTACTCTTTATATGCCTTGGCTCTTTTATATATACGAACAGCGTTATCGTACAGATCAACATACCCTTCCGAGTATTTCCTTATATCATCAACACTTCGTATTCCCGGAAACATTCCGTAATCCGAGGTGATCTCAAGCTTTGATGAAGGAAGATGCTGTATAAGGATATTTTCGAGTTCATCCGGACTTATCGGATTGAGTATGTATGAATCAAACTTATTATGATTCTTTGAATCGGAAATGGATGACCTGATATCGGATGTCACCGCAACGCAGGGAATTCTTGAATTGGCCATGCTTATCTCCCCGCCTCTTATCCGGTCTATCAGCAAAACTCCTTCATCGGATCTCATGGAATCGTTGATCATGATAAGATCATATTCATTCTTTAGAAGTTTTGATGATGCCTCTTCAACAGTCAGTGCAGTATCCAGTCCTATTCCGGAATCGTCCAGAAGCTCCTTGACATAGGAAAGAGATGTTTCTTTCTCATCCGCAAATAATATATTAACGTTAGTTGCTTTAAATCTCATACCGGTATCATCTCTTCGAGCGAAACCTGCCCTGTATGATTTGCGGATGTCTCCGATAACATCGGAATCGATTATCCTTGAATTAAGTACAAAAGAGATATCGAAAACCTCTTTATCCGGATTGGATATTTCAAGATCGGTTCCGAGAATCTTCAGATAACGTGCTGACAGGTAAAGATCAAGAAGGTCAAGATCGCCGTGTGAAAAGATCATATCGTTGGCGGAAGAATCATAGGACAGAATATAATCCATTTTACTAAGGCTCATATCGAGACCAGTAACATGAAGATCAAACAAGATCCGGCAGAGTCCGTTTTCGGATTGCTTTAGAGAGGCAGAGAATTTAACTCCTCCGTCAGTATTCTTTTTGCATGCAAAAGAAAGAAGATAAATAAGACATCTTCTTATCTTGTATGAATCTCCGGTTATTCTCTTTGGAAGATTTGTATCAACGGAAAGATCCAGAACAAGATCTTTGGATCTGTAAAGAGGAGCAGTCATTGTTACGGAATCAATGATGAGCGATGAAAGATCGAATTCATCCGTAACAACGTCTATGAGATTTCTTTCGAGCATGGAGTAATCCTGAACTCCCTGCATAAGCGCCAGGATATCATCAACGGAACTTCTGATAGCGGCAGCTCTTTCCCTGGTGATGTTATCAGTATTTTCGCGGAAGATCAGTTCATTCATTCCCACGACACGGATCATTTGATTTCTTATCAAACGGGAAACATTTGACAGAACAAGATTTTTATTTTCTACGGAAATCCTTGCTTCTTCACGTGCTTTTTTAAGATTTGCAGCATAAGTATTCCGGTATTTGACAAAGATATAGCAAGAGGCGATCAACAAGTTAACCGCAATCAGCAAAAAGGCCGAAAGTATTATAATGTATACGGAAATATCACCACTGAGTATCGGATACTTCATCCTTCTTTTCCCTAAGCATTAATTCCTTAACAGCTGTTCCTGCGTCTTTGCCTTCAAACAGGATCAGGTTTACTTGTTCAATGATGGGAAGTGATACGTCATATTTCTTGCCGAGTTCGATAGCGGCCTTAGCGGAGTAGATACCCTCTACTACCATTCCTACTTCTTTCTGGGCTTCTTCAAGAGTTTTTCCCTGACCGAGCAGTATACCGCATCTTCTGTTTCTGGAATGCATGCTGGCACAGGTAACGATAAGATCTCCCATACCGGTAAGACCGCTGAAGGTTTCGGGTCTGCATCCCATTTTGACTCCGAGTCTTGAAATCTCGGCAATTCCTCTGGTAATAAGAGCTGCCTTGGCATTATCTCCGTAACCCAGTCCGTCGGCAATTCCGGCAGCAAGCGCAACAACGTTCTTAAGAGAGCCGCCAAGCTCAACACCTTTGATATCGGAGCTTGTATATACCCTCAGGGTATCCGTCATAAATACATCCTGAATATACATTGCAACTTCCTTATCGGGCGAGGATGCAACGATTGTCGTAGGCATGAATCTGCTTACTTCTTCGGCATGAGTCGGGCCTGATAAAGCAACCACTCTTGCTCCGGGGATCTCGTCATTTATCTGTTCGGAAAGAGTTTTAAGTGTTCCCTCCTCTATTCCCTTTGCGACATCTACGATTATCTGTCCTTCTTTGATCAAAGGAGCAAGTCTTTTTGCTGTTTTTCTGGTGAATGAACTTGCGACAGCCATTACAAGAATATCTTTGCCTGTAACGGCTTCTTTATCATCGAGAGTGTATTTGACCGATTCGGGAATGGTTGCTCCGGGAAGATTAACATGTGCATGAGTCGATGACAGCATCTCAATCTCTGATTCAAGCGCGGACCAAACAGTTACATCATGGCCTGCAGTCGCAAGCTGAATAGTAAGTCCGATTGCCCAAGTACCACCGCCAAGAACCGTAATCTTTGCCATATCAAATACCTCACAGAAATTTTTTACTTATTAGCGTTTGAAAGATTCTCCGAACTCTTTTTACCAAGATAGGTCTTTCTTTCTTCACCCTTTATAAGCCTTAAGATATTGGCTTTATGCTGCCAGTAAGCAAGGATCATAAGACAAAGGGCTATGATATACATCTCATTAAGACAGCTTTGCGAAACCTCGGAAAATATTCCGAAAGGATGCGCCTGGCCGGAAACGATAAGCTGAATAACAAATCCGGCATAAAGGATAAGAGATCCGAGACTTACGTAATGTGTCACAAAAAAGGGAATAAAGAAATAACACAATCCGGTAAAGAAGAACGAGGGATGGAAACAGAGTATGGTTCCTCCCGTAGCAGCAATTCCTTTACCGCCTTTAAAATGCATATAAAAAGGAAAATCATGTGCAAGAACGCATCCTGCACCGCCCCAAAGGATAAGAAGATATTTCATTTCGGGATACATTACACCGAAAGTAAACCTGATTATAAGGGACGTAACGATAGCTTTAAGCATATCCCCGGCAAAAACAATAAGTCCGTATTTCTTGCCCAATACTCTTAATGCATTAGTTGTTCCGGCATTACCGCTGCCGTAATTTCTGATGTCGATGCCTTTATGCTTACCGACAATAAATGCAGTCTGGATAAGTCCGAAAGCATATCCTATCAAAAAACACCACAATCTGGCCATATTACTCCCCTTTTCTCTCCCTCACAATAAACTTAAGAGGTGTGCCCTTAAAACCGAAGGTTTCCCTTACCTGATTTTCGATATATCTGATATACGAAAAATGAGCAAGTTCCTTATCGTTTACAAATATAACGAACGTCGGAGGCCTGTTGGCAACCTGGGTGATGTAATAAAGCTTGAGGAATCTTCCTTTATCGTTAGGGGGCTGCTGCATTGCCACAGCCTCTGCCAGTATTTCGTTAAGAGCACCGGTACCTACTCTTCTGTCCTGGCTTTCCCTTACAATATCAATAGTCTCAAAGAGCTTATTGAGTCTTTGTCCGGTAAGTGCGGAGATATAGACTATCTCGGCATAGGGCATAAAAGAGAGGATCTGTCTTACATTTTCGGTGAACTTATAGATCGTCTTGTCGTCTTTTTCAACGGCATCCCACTTATTGACCGCAATAACGACAGCCTTGCCTCTGTCATGAGCGATTCCTGCAATCTTGGCATCCTGTTCGGTAACGCCTTCTTTGGCATCAATGACAAGAACGGCAATATCGGCTCTTTCAACGGCACCGACGGTTCTTACGATCATGAAATGTTCGAGTTCATCCTTGATCTTATTCTTCCTGCGAAGACCGGCAGTATCGATGAAAATGTATTCTTTTTCACCGAATTTAACTCTGGTATCCACGGCATCCCTTGTGGTACCTGCTATATCGGAAACGATAAGCCTGTTCTCACCGAGAAGTTTGTTGATAAGGGATGATTTTCCGGTGTTGGGTTTTCCGATAACGGCAACCTTGGGAATGTCCTCATCTTCCGGAGCATCGGTCTCTTCGGGGAAATAGCTGACTACTTTATCGAGAAGTTCACCGAATCCGAGCATTCCGACTGCGGAAATGGGAAAAGGCTCACCGATACCGAGATTATAGAACTCGAAAACATCAGACTGCTGTTTCTCGAAAGAATCAACTTTGTTTACACACAAAACAACGGGCTTCCTGGATTTTCTGAGCATTGCGGCAACACCAGCATCAGCATCCTGAAGTCCGGTCTTAACATCACAAACAAACACGATAACATCGGCAGTATCGATTGCAATCTGGGCCTGTTCTCTCATTGATGAAAGAATAAGATCCTTGGATTCGGGTTCGATTCCGCCTGTATCTATCAATACAAAATTGTAATTCAGCCATGAGACATCAGCATAAATCCTGTCTCTTGTGATTCCGGGAGTATCCTTGACTATGGATATCCTCTCTCCGGCAAGTGCATTAAAAAGAGTGGATTTACCTACATTCGGACGTCCTACAACTGCCACTATAGGTCTGCTCATATTGTAACCATTCCAATCAACGAATCAACAAAGTCGTAACCATTAGATTTTATCGTAACTACGCGTACTTGTAAAGTTTCCGACACCTGAGGAATCGTGTAATCATCAAGGAAAACATCGGTTCCGGCCCTTACCACGCTCTCGGGTAATTTGACCTCACTTCCGAGGTCCCGTCCCTTTAACTGAGCAACAATATCCTGCCCGGTAAGAAGACCTGAAACCGTTATTCTCTCACCGAAAAAGTCATTTCTGATCTCAATGACATCAATCCTGAGTCCCGGCATATTTGCCATAACTCTGTCCGCTGTCGATTTTATGACCGGATATGCCAGTTTTCCCGTTACAAGACTGAAATGTCTGTCTCCCGAATACTTCTCGAAAGATCCGTCTTTTTGTCTCTTTGCGATCTGCTCATCTATTTCATCCATAAAGGAACGCATCATTCCGACGCCATTATCAAGCTGGAGATATCCGTCATATCTGTCTGCTTCGGGCATATCCCTTCCCGCAACAAGATACCATTCGTCACTTGCATGTACGAAATGGATACCGTATTTTTCAACGCAGATTTTCTGGTATTTTTCGATAATGTCGATGACTTCTGCCGAATCTTCGGGTCCGAACGGCTCAAGAGGATACAGACCGTCACGGTATTTGGACAAGCCTACGGGAACTACGGAAAGGGATTTAAAAGAAGGAATATACTTCATAAGCTCCGTAATGGTAAATTCGAGCTCTTTTCCGTCATTAATCCCCTTACAGCAGACCACCTGACCGTTCATCTCTATTCCGGCATCTGCCAGTACTTTAAGTTTTTCAAGGGATTTTCCGGCAAATCTGTTTCCGAGCATCTTACATCTGAGTTCGGGATTCATCGTGTGTATCGAAACATTTACGGGAGAAAGATTGTATCTGATGATCCTGTCCAGATCCTTTTGTGACAGATTCGTAAGAGTTATGTAATTACCCTGCAGGAATGAAAGTCTTGAATCATCATCCTTAAAATATAAGGTATCCCTCATTCCGGGAGGCATCTGGTCGATAAAGCAGAAAATACAGTTATTGCTGCATCTTCTGTAATCACCCATCATTCCGTTCTCAAAAACAAGACCGAGATCTTCGTTATCGCCCTTTTCTATCTCGTATTCCCACTCTTCACCGTCCCTTAAAACCGTAAGGACCAGATAGTCGGTAAGAGTAAAGAACTGATAGTCGAAAATGTCTTCGATCTCATTATCATCTATCTTAATTACAACATCGCCGGGCAATATGCCCAGCGAGTCAGCTATGGAACCTTTATTTACGCTTTTTACTATATGACCCTTATTCAAAAGGAGTCTCCTAACACTTAAAGTTCGATATTTCTGCGTGCATTGTAGTTCTCGAGAACCGCATGCATCTTCTGAGTGTTATCCATAACATTGGCCATGGATGAATCATGATTCATGAAGTCGATGACCGAAGCTATAAATTTACACATATCAGCCTCTATAAAATAAGGCTTGTCATAGATTTCGGGAGGAAGGTAGGTAAGGTTTGTGGTGATAACCCTGTCAAAATATCCCTTCTCATATGCTTCATCGAAGATCTTAAGTCCTTCGGTGAAAAGACCGAATGTCGTACATATGAATACTCTTCTCGCATTCATCTCCTTAAGCTGTCTTGCGGTATCAACCATACTTCCGCCGGATGAGATCATGTCATCGATAATAACAACATCCTTGCTGTCGATATTGTCACCGAGAAATTCATGGGCAACAATGGGATTCTTGCCGTTTACTATCTTGGTATAATCCCTTCTCTTATAGAAAGTACCCGTATTAAGTCCGAGAACGTTTGCAAAATAGATCGCCCTGTCGAGAGCGCCCTCATCGGGTGAGATTACAACCATGTGATCCTCATCGACGATCAGATCATCTTCATTGCAAAGAAGAGCCTTAATGAACTGATAAGGGGGCATAAAATTATCAAATCCGCTCAAAGGGATTGAATTGGAAACTCTGGGATCGTGGGCATCAAAAGTAATGAAGTTGTACATACCCATATCATGGAGCTCTTTAAGCATATAAGCGCAGTCCATTGATTCTCTGCCCGATCTTCTGTGCTGTCTGCCCTCGTACATGAAAGGCATTATAACATTGATCCTTGATGCTTTACCGTCGATTGAAGCGATTATTCTCTTAAGATCCTGATAGATATCATCGGGAGACATGTGATTCTCATAGCCGTTCATATTGTATGTGATCGAATGATTACATACATCCACGAGAATATAAATATCCATACCTCTGGTGGACTCGTTCAGCTTACACTTAGCCTCACCGCTTCCGAATCTGGGTATTTCAAAAGAAAGCCTGTAGTCATCCATCTGATATCCCTGAAAGGCGGGATCGTTCTTTACAAGATCGTTATGGATATCCTTACGGAAAAGAGCAAGATAATCATTGATCTTATCCCCCTTGCTTCCGAAAGAAGGGTGAACGATAAGCTTGAGCTTACCTACCGGCATTGAATTTTCAAGTTCTACAATATTAGGCATAAATCTGTTCCTGTCCTGTTAATTTATTAAAGCGATTTATTATAACACCGCTTTTCGGTTACGACAAATCGTCCCCGTAAATGTAATCCCAGTCCGTTGTATCGGATCCGAGTTCCTTCATGGTGATTATGGTCGTAAACTGGTCTCCGTCAACGATAACCTCGAATTTTCCGTTATGAGCCTCGATCAGAGACTTAGCGATAAACAGACCGAGTCCCGAGCCCTCTCCGGACCTGCTCTGGTCGCCTCTTATAAATCTTTCCGTAAGTTCGTATCCCTGGAATTCGGGTTTTGCCCTGGAAACGTTCTTGACCTTGATCTCTACTTCACCGTTAAAAGCGATAAGTTCAAAATAAACTCTCGTTCCGCTCATTGCATATTTACAGATATTCTCGAATAGGTTATCAAGAACTCTCCACATGCAGGCGGCATCGGCAAAAACAAGGACTCTGGGAAAGACATTCGTTACGACATCAAGATTCTTTTCCTTAAATCTTCCTTCATACTCGCCCAAAGCCTGATTTATCAGTTCGGTAAGATTGGTTCTTGCTTTAATGATCTCGATCTTACCGGATGAAAGCTTGGAAGCTTCAAGAAGGTCTTCAAGAAGTTTTTTGAGCTTGATGGATTTATCGGTAATAACCTTGAGGTATTCTTTTTTCTGTTCCTCGGTAAGATTCTCTCTCTTTAAGAGATCCGAATAATTTATTATCGAGGTAAGCGGTGTTTTAAGGTCATGGGAAACGTTTGTAATAAGTTCGGTTCTCAAATGTTCCTCGACGATAGAATCCTCGACCGCCTGTTTGATACCTTCACCGATATTATTGATGCTCTCAGCCAGATTTCTGTTCTCAGCTCTTAAGTTCTTAACATTTATCTTATAATCGGTCTCTCCGCCCCTTATTCTGGCTATACCGTCGAGAAGCTGTTTTTTCTCAGCCGTGATAAGGAACATTGTGATGCCTACGGAAATATCCAAAAATACCAATAAGCCGCCGACAAGAAATGCCGAAACATAGATCTTGGCATTTACGAGATGAAGGATCAGGAACAATCCTCCGAAATTGGAACCGAGGAATAAAACATAGGGAAGAAGAACCGTTGCAGCAGCTCCTGTTCCACCTGAAAGGGAAAGCGCAAACCACTCAAACAGCTGTCTTACCTTCCTGGTAAAAGAGTACTCGTACAAAACACCGGCCCTGATCCTTCTTACGATCGAAAAGATTATAAAAGAAAGAGCCATGCTTACGGATAATCCGAACAATCCGAATACTACATAGGATGAAATACCGGAATCCTTGAGAAGTTTTTCGCTTAATGAAGAAAACTCGGACAGATTGTCATCCAAAAGTCCGCCCAGATATTTGGTGTAATACCTGAAGATGATAAAGAACGCATAAGTCAAAAGGATCAGAAGCTCGATCCAAACGCGGTCCTGAGGAAGGAGAATGTACTCTTCTTTGCCGTCCCTTTCAACAACTCCGGTAATAAATACCAGATAGGAGAAAGAAAGAAGCCACAAAAGCGCAAAAACGGTTATGAGAAGTGCATATAATCTGGCGAGCTGTTTTACATCATTGTATTTGAAGCTGACATTGTAATAGATATCCTCAGCCTGTGAGAAATTATCATCAAGATACATCCATACACAGGTATTATCCGGATATACGGTAGGGAATGCTTTTATAACATCGGTAATGACGGATTCATTGATATCCGATAATGTCGAATACTCAAGATCGTCATAATAACAGATCAGATAATGCTTATGTCCCGAATAGATATCGGTAAGTTCGGTATCATCGAATTTTCTGGATTCACTGTCGTTGGTATAAACATGGGAAATACCGAGAGAATCGGTGGTCCTGATATTATAGAAAAGATTCATCTTATCCGAATCATAAATTGCCTGACCTTCGCGATAAATGTCATAGCATGAAGAAAAAAGCGTGGCAGCCACTTTAAGCTCATCAAGTACTATGAAATATGAATCCCAGTCCCTGATAAATTCATCATCACTGATATCGGACCTGATCTCTACGTCAAGATTAGGTTCCTTAACGGTAACATAAACCATACCGTCATCCCAGACGGTCATGCTGATATCATCGGGATAGTGTCTGATACAATATTCGACAATAAGCCTCATAAGATCGGCAGGCTCAAGTTCGGACATTGCATCAAGGATCTTTTTATCACCGTCACCAAGAATAAGATCATCCCCTTCGGGAGAAGACTGATCTGATTCACGGGTTTTATTAACACTTTCAAATCCCTTGAAATAGAGATTTCCGTATTCATCCAGATCGAAATTCTGGACGTACATGGGATCACCGTACCGATATACAAAATCGGTCATGCTGTAATTTTTCTCGGTATATGAGACCCCGCGTCTTCCGAAATTGATCAGATCTGATATGGAATATCTGATCTTAACCTTGGAAGAACCGGTATAATAATCGGAAATATCGACCATGCGGTTAACATCAATTCCGTTGGATACTCTTAAGATCCTGCACGCAGCAGTATACCTCATGATATCTCCAGCCTGATGTGCAAAGATATCGGTCACGATCTTGTCGAGTTCATCCTCAGTCATCGGGAAAGGATCCAGGATATACTTCTCGGTATCCCCGATATAGTCAACCGAAATATAACTGCCGAATAAAATATCGGCAGCCAGAATAAAGGCCATAAACGCACATAAATGAACGCTTATGTGTAATAAAATTTTTCTAACAAGTACTCTGCTCATTATCAGATATCTTCTATCTTATAACCGACGCCCCATACTACTTTCAGGAACTTGGGCTGTCCGGGATTGATCTCAATCTTTTCTCTGATATGCCTGATATGTACCGCAACGGTATTATCGGTTGCAATCGGAGTTTCGTTCCAGATCGACTGAAATATCTTATCCGTTGAAAAAACAGTACCTTTATTCTTGAGGAGAAGAAGCAGAATGTTATATTCAATGGGAGTCAGCTTGACCTGCTCTCCGTCAACGGTAACACTCTTACTCTCATCGTTGATGCAAAGTGCTCCAGCAGAATAAATGTGACTGTTATTGCTTTCGTTGTTATTACCGAACTGGGTATATCTTCTTAAGTTTGATCTGACTCTTGCGGTAAGCTCGGCAGGTGAGAAAGGCTTGGTTACATAGTCGTCCCCGCCCGCATTAAGACCGTCAACCTTATCGGATTCCTCGGATTTTGCAGACAGGAAAATAATGGGAACTTCACTCGTTTCCCTGATCTTCTCTGCAACCTCGATACCGCTCATCTCAGGCATCATAATGTCGAGGATGACAAGTTGAATGTCTTCTTTTTCGAGGATATCGAGTGCCTGGTATCCGTCAAAAGCCTTAAAGATTATATGCCCGTCTTCAAGCAGATATATCTCTATTGCGGAAACTATATCTTTGTCATCATCACATACGAGAATATTAGCCATTGTCAAACCTCATAATAAAACGCATTTTCAATATGTCTGATCTGTCCTTTATCATAAACACCGATCACATCATATCTTACCTGAAGATCTGAATATTCACGATGGAAATTCAGGTACACAGCCGATGCTTTGCAGATCTTTTTTATCTTCCGTGAATCTACGGCTTCCAGCGGATCCCCCGCTATGAAAGAACTCCTGTATTTCACCTCGGCAAAGACCAGTTCGTTTTTATCCGATAAACATATTATATCTATCTCACCGCATTTGTTTAAGACATTTCTGTCAATTATCTTATAACCTTTGCTTTTAAGATATTCAATTGCGATACTTTCATTTTGCGAACCTTTTTGTCTGTTGTTCATCCTTTGAGTTTATTCTTGATCTTATCCATCGAATCTACAAATATCAAAATCTCTGCAACAACTTCGTACAGTTCGGGAGGTATCATCTCCCCTATCTCAAGCTTTGAAAGAGTCTGTGCAAGTTTGTCATCCTCGTGGATGGGAACATTGCTTTCCTTTGCTTTTTCAATGATCTTTTCTGCAAGAACACCGGTTCCGGATGCTATGACTCTGGGGGCATCATCGGAAGGATCATACTCGAGAGCAACGGCTGTTTTGACTTTTTTATTCTTATCTTCAGACATTTATGCCCTCACATCGAATGATCTCATTGAGCCCTGATATGAACCTGTTCCCCCTGCATGTACCAGAAGCAGATTTACTCCGCCCTTATCAAGAGCATTTTCTTCAGGATCTTCCTCTTCGCCTTTAACCTTCATGGAAGCATTCAGATCATAACCTCTTTTACGGAGACGTTCGGTAAGAAGATGCATATTCTCATTTAAGAAATCAAGCGTATCATCATCTGCGACCGTAAAGTTTGTAGAGACTTTGCCTCCGGAACTTACATCCATTGATACATAAACATCTACGGGACCGAGATTATCCATATCAAGGTGCATAAACGCGGTAACGACCGAATCGTCCGATGTCATGTTTTTCCTGTTGGAGAAAACATAGAGATCTCCGTGCGCGGAATCGCCTCCCGATAATTTAAGAGGAAGCTGGATATAAGCATACATCTGGTTGATCTGCTGTAGGAAATCTATATTCGAACTCATATTGCCGGCCGCATTCATCGCAGGAGTGTTTGAAGCACCGGCGGCTGCAAGGCCTTCTTTAAGCATACTCAGCTGAGAAGAAAGTCTTTTATAAAGCGATTCAACCTTTTCCTTATCGGCTACTTCCGAAGGAGAAATGCTCCACATATCCTTAAGAGTTCCGAGAGAAAGCTTTCTCAAAGGATCTGAATCGGCCAGTTTTCTAAGCGTTTCCGTATCGCCTTCAGACAAAGCCTTTGAGATAAATGCAGACATCTTTGTAAAAAGATCCTTCATATCTGCGGGAACATAACCGCTGTCTTCGCTTACTTCCTTATATAGTGAAAGAACTTTTTCAAAATTCTCTTGCGGGCCTTCCGTCTCTTTACCCGGGACGATCCGGCCTGAAGCATCCCGTTCACTGACCTGAACCGAATCGCCGGGTGCAGGGGTCTTACTGTTTGCAGGTGCTTTAGCTGTGTTATCCGAAGAATTTAAATTCTTTAAAAGCTCCAGTGCTCTTGATGCGGCATCTGATTTAGCATTTATTTCGTTATTTGCTTCAACAGGTTTATTTTCACCCTGTGCATTTACGATGCTGCCGTCTTTAACATCCGGATCAGCAATTTTCTGCGTTTCTTCATTTTCTGCAGACTGCAGCATCTCAGCGGAAGATGCCTGATCCTGAACCGGGACATCGGCGGATCCTTCTTTTACGGGAATAGCAATCCCTTCATCCATATATGCAACGGATGCATCTATTACCGAACCAAGGAGTTTTGCGGCTTCGGTAATATCTCCGCCCTTAACCAGGTCCATAAGAGCCTGATCTGTTTTCTCGGCAAGAGTCTGAAGGCCTGAATCAATCTGGTAGGACAGATTCTTGTAGTTTTCGATATTGGAGATATTCTCCTCATTAACCGAAAGTCCCAGTTTGGTCAGATCCACAATGTCTGAAACATTTGCTTCGGGGTTACTCATCACCTTTTCATACATTCCCAGAAGCGATGATCTGTCTATGGAAAGACCTGCCTTCATCATCTCTGCAGTCATCCCGACCGAAGTATCGGTTACGGGAAGCTGAGCCATATTTAAAGCCTTTAAAACGCTTATATCTGCCGATGTATTAGTAAGAAGCGGTGTGATGGAAACCGTTGAACCGCCGCTTTTTACTTCAAAAGAGATCGTCTGACCTTCGGAAATATTCATATCCGAGGACAGTTTTGCATTAACGGATGCTCCCGTGGGAAGCTTTAATGTAACGTCGGATCCGGATACGTCCACAACTTTTGCAGAGAATGTATCTCCGTTTTTAAGTGATGACAGGTAAGATAAACCGTCTCCCGATACATTGGAAGAAGGGGTATCCTGAACGGGTCTTATTCCGTTTAAGAAAACATCACTGATTCCTGCCATAATCCTAAGCCGAATATAAGGTTAAATGTAGCTGTGTATAAAGCTTCTTCTGTGTATCGGGCAGGGACCGTACTTTTTAAGTGCCTCGATATGAGCCGCGGTTCCGTATCCGACATTTGCGGCAAATCCGTACTCCGGATATTGGGAATCATACTCCTTCATCATCCTGTCCCTTGTAACCTTGGCATAAATGCTTGCCGCTCCGATCGAAATGCTCTTGGCGTCGCCCTTTATGATGGGAACCTGTTTAATATCCACTCCGGGTATTGTAACGGCATCGTTAAGCAAAAGCTGAGGCTGAGGCATCAGTTTTCCGATAGCCTGTCTCATGGCTTCATAGGTTGCCTGCAGGATGTTGATCTCATCGATCCTCTGTGCATCCGCTATACCGACCGCAGCACAAACAGCTTTTTCGCATATCTCGTCATAAAGTCTTTCTCTTACTTTTTCGGAGAGTTTCTTGGAATCGTTTATATATAAAATCTCACAGTCTTTAGGAAGTATTACGGCTCCCGCTACAACAGGTCCGGCAAAAGGTCCTCTTCCTACTTCATCTATACCGCATATAAACTCAAGATCCGGAAACTGCCTTTCAAACGATCTGAGTTCATAGATCCTTTTTTTCTCGGCAAGCAGCTTATCATATCTCTTCTGCGCGCCTTCAACGAGTTTTCTGACGCCGCCTCTTTCGTCGGCTGAATAGATCTCAATAATGCCGGGAAGCTCCTCATCGGGTGTTTCGGCAATCCTTGATTTGATTTCTCCGATGCTTTCCATCAATAGATCCCTCCGAAGGATTTTAAAGGAAACAGTCTGAAAACGGCTTTTCCGATGATCCTGTCTCTCGAAATATTGCCGACATTGTTATATCTGGAGTCCATGGAGTTATTCCTGTTATCTCCCAATACAAAATACTCGTTTTCGCCGACAACTATCTCCTCGGCGGCAAGCCCTCTGTTTTCAGGGAGGATAACTTCGTAACCGTAATCTTCATCAAGTATTTCACCGTTTATATAGATATTGCCTTCTTCGTCGATATAAACCGTCTCTCCGGGAAGACCTATTATCCTTTTAATAAAATAGGTATTAGCCTGATATTCGTAAGGAAATACAATGATATCGAATCTTTCGGGATCGGATATTTTGTATTTGAATTTATTTACCCATACGCTTTCACCGTCGTAGAGCGTTCCGTACATCGAATCACCTTCGACGACGGATCTTTGTCCGACATATTTCAGAACAAAAGCGGTTACTACAAATACAAACAGAAAATATAAAGCTGTATTAAACGACTCCTTAAGAACTTTGTTTTTTGATTTCTTATCCATTACAAAAAAGGCTCCTCTAATGTGATCCTGCCGAGCTTTCCGCTCCTCAGGTCGGTAAGTATAAGATCAGCAGCCCTCTGCAAGTCCGGGTCACCGCCTTTTAATATAATTCCGTTTTTAAATGCTGCGGCTTTAAAAACTTCCTGCGAATCAGACAGATCATCGATACCGTATCTGTCTTTGACTCTTTCGGGATAAAGATCGTTCATCAGCTGAATGACCTCACCTGCAAGCTGCATGGTATTGATAACCTGATCGTTTACGGAACCGATGGCTGCAAGCTTAAAACCGACTGTTTTATCTTCAAATTTAGGCCATAACAAACCGGGGGTATCAAGAAGGTCTATTCCTGCATTTGTCTTGACCCACTGGTTACTTCTGGTCACACCCGGTTTATTGCCCGTCAGTGCCTTTGATTTACCCGTTATTGTATTGATAAGGGTTGATTTGCCCACATTGGGAATTCCGCAAACCATAGCCCTTACAGGCCTGTTCAGGATGCCTCTTTTTTTGTCGCGTACGATCTTCTCCCTGCAGACATACAAAGCAGCTTTCTTAACCAGATCCGATGCTTTTCTTTCCTTTGCGCATAACTGAAGGGTTTCGATCCCATTAGACTTAAAATATTCAGCCCATGCCGCAGTCTTTTTATCATCCGCAAGATCCGACTTATTTAAAATGATCAGTCTGAACTTATCCTTTGCAAGTTCATCTATATCGGGATTACGGCTTGAAAGCGGGATCCTTGCATCTGTTACTTCAATGCACAGATCCACCAGCCCAAGCTCACCGCGGATCGCTCTTATTGATTTTGTCATGTGGCCGGGATACCAGCCGTAATCATTTCCCGCCATTTAATCTACCAAGTGCATCTTCGAATCATCCTTCGAAAATGCAAACCATACTTTTCCTTCTATATATCTGTTTTCTACCGGACCGATATTTGCATTTCTAGAATCATCGGCATCGGATACATCATCGCTCATTACAAAATAAGTTCCCTGAGAAACAGTGATCTCATTAGACAGCAATCCCGGATCGATTATTTTATCCGTCACAACATCGGATAAGACATCATTCACATAAAGATTACCATCCATAACATATATACGGTCGCCGGGAACGGCCACAACCCTCTTAACGTAGTAATTGAGATTGGAATTACCGTTGGGCAGAAATACTATTACATCGCCCGGTTTAGGCTGTGTGAATTTATATATAAGATCGTTTACTAGTACCTTCTGACCGTCAACAAGCCCCGGGGACATCGATTCTCCGCTTACTATAAAGCTGACTCCCATGAAATAGACAAGTACAAGCGCAAGTATTACACTTATAAAAATTCCGAGGAACCAATGAAAGATCTCATGGACAAGATCATCGGAAAATCTCTTTCTTCTTTTGTAAAAATAATAACCGTCCTGTCTCACTTTAAATACCGGTTTCACCGACAGACGATACTGTCTGAATATTTAAACGCATACCTTTAAATATTATAGCATTTTCAGGCATTTTAGACCATAAAAAATAACCGGTGCATTGCACCGGTTATCAGGTAATACAAGAAATTATTTAACAGCCTCTTTAACCTTGGCAGCCCTACCGACTCTGTCTCTGAGGTAGTTGAGCTTAGCTCTTCTGACTTTACCTTTTCTGACAACTTCGATCTTCTCTACATTGGGAGAATGAAGGGGCCAGGTCTTCTCTACACCAACACCGTTGGAAATCTTACGAACGGTAAAGGTCTCACGGTTTGAACCGTTCTGTCTCTTGATAACAGTTCCTTCAAAGATCTGAATTCTGGACTTCTCGCCCTCTACGATACGGTTGTGAACCTTAACGGTATCACCAACGCTGAACTCGGGAACTTCGCTCTTAAGCTGCTCTTTTTCAATTTCCTTAATAATGTCTGACATATTCTACTCCTTTTCGAAAGGATGTTCTTAATACCTCTAAACGGGTAACAGCGGACCACCTTTTTAACGCAACATTGGTAATTTAACATAATGCAATGCAAAATGCAAGTTTTTTCTTGGAAAGTACTCTATTTTCTGAACACCTTGATCTTAATGTACGACATATAAAATCCCATGGCCTTGGCCATTTTGACGTGTTCCTTGTCTCCGGCCTCCACAAAAACATAATATGTTTTGCCAAGAAGCAGGGATTTTGCAACGTTTTCTTTAAGATATTCTCCGAATTCGCCGAACTCCCTTACCCTCTGGGTGGATAAAGGATTTCTCTCGGTAAATACAAGGAGATATCCGTCTTTATAGTCCTTGTCCGTGATTATTTCGGGCAGATTCAGCTGAACACATTTATCTCCGGCCTTTGCATGCTTTTTGATCTCATTATTGATTACACGAGACTCATAGCCGTCGATCAAAAGGTTCTTTTTTTCAAAGCATCCGGCATAAAAGGCCTTTGCATCATTGTCATAAAGGAGGTAATAGGAATTACCCGCAAATATAATATCCGTATCGTTAAAAGAAAGCGCTTCGGATGCAGGGATATTCTGAATCTTGGCTTTCTTCATCTTATTGATGAGCGCCGTCTTCTCCGTATATATCCTGAACAGATCCGCTCTGTTTCTCTGCGTTCTTTCAATCGACTTTTCAAGGCGCCAGTCTTCGATATCTTTATGATTACCGGTCAAAAGTACGGACGGAACCTCTTTATCATGCCAGACCTCGGGCCTGGTATATTGAGGATATTCCAAAAGGTCCCTGTAAAAGGTTTCGATGTCGGGGGATGAATCATTACCCAAAACGCCGGGCAAAAGCCTTGAAACGGCATCAATGACCATTAGTGCGGGAAGCTCTCCGCCTGTAAGTATATAATCGCCGGCAGAGACAAAATCGGTTACTATCTCTTCAAGAACTCTTTCATCTACGCCTTCATAGTGTCCGCAGAGGAAAACCAGTTCATCATCGGCTGCAAACTCTTTGGCCATTCTCTGGTCAAAACGCTTGCCCTGCGGGGACAGATAGATAACCCTTCTCTTAACTCCGTCCTTGGAATCGGGTACAACGGATTTAAACGCATCATATACGGGCTGAGCCTGTATAACCTGACCCGCACCTCCACCGTAGGGATAATCATCGATCTGTGCCCTTTTATTGTCGGCATAATCCCTGATATTCACCGTTTGAACGGATATCTTATCGTTTTTTAAAGCTCTTCCTATGATCCCGGTCTCCATTACGGATGAGATCATCTCGGGAAAAAGCGTAAGTACTTTAAAGATCAATCCAGTAAACCCTCCAGGATATGAATGGTCATCTTGTTTTCATCCGTATCGATGTTAATGATACAATCCTTTATCGCAGGAAGTAAAAATGATGTGCCGTCTCCGGCAGTTATCTCATAAACATCATTGGCACCGGTCTGAAGAATATCGGTTATTTTGCCGCGCCCTACACCTGTATCATCGACAACTTCCATTCCGATAATATCGGCAAAATAATACTCACCCTTGCCCAAAGGAGAAGCATCTTCCCTGAGGATATACAGATCCTGCTGTCTTAACGCACGAATATCCTCGGGTGTATCTATACCTTTGAGTTTTATGATAACGAGAGGGAGTGCCATGCGAACACTTTCAATATCATATTCCTCATACGTTCCGCTTTTATCCAGAAACACTTTCTTTATCTTCTTGAAATGTGCAGGATCGTCCATGTGAGGATAAACCTTAGTCTCCCCTTTTATGCCGAAGGGCTGTGTAATTGTTCCAGCTTTAAGATATTTCTTCATATTTGAAACCGGTTTAAAATACGGACCGCCTATAAAAGCGGTCCGTTAGATTTTTAGTCGCTTATTTCAACATCGGCTCTTGCATTTTCCCTTGATGCCGCTGCTTTAACTACGGAACGGATTGACTTTGCTATCCTTCCCTGTTTTCCAATGACTTTTCCCATGTCGGAAGAAGCTACGCAAAGCTTTACAACATAATCATTGCCTTCCTTGGTTTCGGTCACAACAACCTCTTCGGGATGTTCTACGAGAGCCTTTGCAATAACTTCAACAAGTTCTTTCATAAGGCCTCCTAAGATCAAAATGCAAGATTATTTAATGATGCCTGCTACCTTGAAAAGCTTGCCGACAACTTCGGTAGGCTGAGCGCCGTTAGCAATCCACTTCTTAGCTGCCTCTTCGTCGATGTGGAACTCGCTGGGATCCTTGGAAGGATCATAGGTTCCGATCTCATCGATAAATCTTCCGTTTCTGGGGCTTCTTGAATCTGCAACGATAATGCGATAAAAAGGAGCCTTCTTTTCTCCGATTCTTCTAAGTCTGATCTTTACTGCCATTTTAAAATTCCTCCAATATTAATTAACATGTTTTATCTATGAAAACGGATCATATTCCGGATTCAAACTTACCTGAAAGGAAAACCTTTACGGCCGCCGGGGAATCCACCCATTCCGGGGAACATTCCTCTTCCTCTTTTGCCCATGCCGGACATTTGCTTCATCATCTTCTGGCTCTGTTCGAACTGCTTGATGAATCTGTTTACCTCCGCGATATCAAGTCCTGCTCCCTTGGCGATCCTGAACTTTCTGCGAGGATTAAGAATCTTGGGATTGGATCTTTCTTCGGGTGTCATCGAATAGATGATGGCCTCGGTTCTCTTAAGCTTGCTTTCATCGATCGCAGCATCCAGATCTGCGGCATTCATTCCGAGTCCGGGCATCATTGACAGGATTGACGCAAGTCCTCCCATATTCTTCATCTGCTTCATGCTCTCGAGGTAATCGTTAAAATCGAACTTACCCTTCTGCATGCGGTTCATCATTCCGCGGCCTTCTTCTTCGGTCGTTGTGACTGAAGCCTGCGCCTTCTCGATAAGGGTAAGTACATCTCCCATTCCGAGAATTCTCGAAGCCATACGGTCGGGATAGAACTGTTCGAGCTCGGTGAGTTTTTCTCCCATTCCGACATAGAGAATGGGCTTGCTGGTTACGGCTTTAATGGAGAGAGCCGCACCACCTCTGGTATCGCCGTCGAGCTTCGATAAGATAACTCCGTCGATCCCAATC
>JAGPFR010000041.1 GCA_018056425.1 Lachnospiraceae bacterium | reverse complement strand
GCCATAGAAGCCGGAGGATACTCATACGCAGTACTCGGGTGCGGTGCAGATATATGTTATCCGGATTCCAATTCGGATCTGTATGAAATGTTAAAAGAAAACGGAGGGATCCTGTCCACATATCCTCCCGGAACTCCCGCAACATCAAGGTATTTTCCGCCCAGAAACCGAATAGTAAGCGGTCTGTCCGATGCAATTGTCGTGATCGAAGCAAGGACAAGAAGTGGCACCCTCATCACGGTAGATATGGCTCTTGATCAGGGAAGGGATATTTATGCGGTTCCCGGAAGACTTGATGATGAATTATCTGCAGGCTGTAACGGTCTTATAGGTCACGGGGCCAAGGTATATCTGTCTCCAAAGATCTTCATGAGTGATCTGCTTGAAGACCATTTAAGCGAGCTTGAATCCGGATTTCGTGAGCATTCCGATAAAGGACTTTTGAAACCGTCCTATGAAGATGCATCCGACATAAGGCACAGGAAATTCGAAGGAAAGAAAGATAAAGAACCGGATATCGAAGAAAGGCTTTTGGAGATATACAGAGAGCTCACTCTTTTCCCGCAAAGTGCGGAAGAGATCGATAATCACATGAAGGATAAAGGGATCACATCACCCGGCGAAACCGGGATCTGCCTGATACTTATGGAGCTTTGCCTTGAAGGCTATGCGGTACAGATAAGTCCGGGATGCTTTTGCAGAAAATAAGGAGATAAAATGTTCAGCAATATACTATCTGCCACTATACAGGGAATAAATGCACAGATAATCAATGTAGAGACGGACATGTCAAACGGTCTTCCGATGTTTAATATAGTCGGATCCCCGGGACCGGAAGTCAAGGAGGCAAGGGACAGGATCAGAGCTGCGCTTAAGAATAACGACATAACGATACCCGCTTCCAGAATAACCGTAAATCTATCGCCCGGAGATCTCAGGAAAGACGGTACGGCATTTGATCTTCCAATGACTATAGGTCTTCTGACGGCGATGGACTACCTTCCCGAAAACTGCGCAAAAGACATGCTTTTCCTTGGTGAACTGTCACTGGACGGTGAGATAAAGCCTGTAAGGGGTGTTTTGCCCATCGTCCAGACAGCCGCCCGAAAAGGTATAAAAGAATGCATAATCCCACTGGATAATGCCCGTGAAGGATCCATTGTGCCGGGCATTAAAGTAAGAGGTGCCAGGACGATAATGGAGGTCATTTTTTACCTAATGTCCAAGGATGAAGACGTACTCCCTTCCGTATATACCGATCCGTTATCACTCATTGAAAAAAGTAATGACATCCTGCCGGATTTTGATCAGGTAAAAGGTCAGGAAAGAGCAAAACGCGCAGCAGTTATAAGTGCGTCGGGGTTTCACTCATTTATAATGACCGGTCCGCCCGGTGCAGGGAAATCAATGATCGCAAAAAGAATACCGGGAATCCTACCTCCGCTCACATTATCGGAAAGTCTTGAACTGACGGCCATATACAGCGTTGCCGGAAAAATGCCGAAGGATAAAGCACTTGTAACATCAAGGTCATTTCAGTCACCTCATCATTCCATATCGCGATATGCACTTGTCGGCGGAGGCACAGATCCGAGGCCCGGAATCATAAGCCTTGCTCACAGATCGGTACTCTTTCTGGATGAACTTCCGGAGTTTGGAAGGGATACTATAGAGAGTTTAAGACAGCCGCTTGAAGATAAAAAAATACAGATTGCACGTGTCAAATATTCGGTTGAATATCCTTCGGATTTTCTGCTCGTATGCGCAATGAATCCGTGTCCGTGCGGGTATTATCCCGACAGGGGGAAATGCAGGTGCAGTGAAAATGAGATCAAGCATTACCTGGCTAAAATATCAGGTCCCATACTCGACAGGATTGATCTGTGTACCGAACTTAAAAACATCGATATATCGGAGATCAGGGAAGTAAAAGGAAGCATATCTTCCGCCCAAATGGCCGAGATGGTAATGAGAGCAAGACAAATGCAGGATAAAAGATTCAAGGGGACTTCATACAGATTCAACGCCGATCTTAAGGCCGATGATATGGATGAAATGTGCCCTCTCGGAGCCAAAGAATCAGCGCTCATTGAAGAGCTGTATAAAAAGCTTCAGCTGTCTGCAAGATCGTATCACCGGATACTCAGAGTAGCCAGAACCATAGCGGATATTGAAGGAAGTGAAGATATTCATAATGAGCATTTACTTGAAGCGGCATCATTTCGTCCGACGATGGAATATTTCAAATGGGGATAAGAAAAAGGGCGACACTTTTGTGTCGCCCTTGGATATATATGGTAGGGGTGATCAGATCTTGATTTCCATTGCATCGGGATCCTGTGCGAAGTGAATAGCCTGATCGCGGTCGATCTTTCCTTCGTAGAAGAAGTTGCAGATTGCTTCGTCCATGGTGATCATACCCATAGCCTTGTTGGTCTGCATTACGCCCATGATCTGGTGTGACTTACCTTCACGGATAAGGTTTCTGATAGCGTGGTTTGCAAGGAGTACTTCGAATGCAGCAACACGGCCCTTTCCATCATAAGTAGGAATGAGCTGCTGGGAAATGATCGCTTCGAGAACGCCTGCAAGCTGGATTCTGATCTGCTGCTGCTGATGAGGAGGGAATACGTCGATAACACGGTCGACGGTGGATGCAGCACCGATGGTATGCAAGGTGGAAAGGACCAAGTGACCGGTCTCGGCTGCGGTAATGGCAGTGGAAATGGTCTCAAGGTCTCTCATCTCACCGACGAGAATAACATCGGGATCTTCACGGAGTGCGGCACGGAGAGCATTTGCATATGATCCGGAGTCCATACCGATCTCACGCTGGTTAACAACGGATCTCTTATGCATATGGAGATACTCGATAGGGTCCTCAAGAGTGATGATATGTGCATCACGATTCTCGTTGATTCTGTCGATGATCGAAGCGAGGGTTGTTGACTTACCGGAACCGGTAGGACCGGTAACGAGGATAAGACCTCTTTTTCTCTCGTGAAGATCGATAACAGCCTTGGGAACACCGAGTTTCTCGGGATTAGGGATTTCAGTACCGACAAGTCTGAGTGCAAGGCCTGCAGAACCTCTCTGTTTGAAGATGTTAACACGGTAACGTCCGAGAGCGGGAATGGAGAATGACATATCGTATTCACCGATTTCCTCGAATCTGCGTCTCTGCTCTTCGTTAGCAATAGACATGACAACATCAAGAGTATCCTGAGGCATGAGTCTGTCATATCCTTCAACAGTAAGAAGGCTGCCGTTAACTCTCATCTTGGGAGGTACGCCTACAGTGATATGTACGTCACTGGCGCCGGCGTTCTTAGCCTTTTGCATCACATCATAAATGTCTACCATACTATTCACCCCTAAAAAAAATTATGTTTATTATCTCGTTCCTTAATCGGGAACGCTGATACCCGCTTCGGCAATGGCTGTCTGATCCATAATGTAACGGTTGTCGAGAGTCTTCATAACATCTACAACTCTCATATCCGAATACTCATGAAGCGACAGATCCATGATCGAATTCTGACGGAAAGTAATTACCGTAGGCTTCAGGATGTTTTCTTCGTTCTCGTTGATGATAAGTGCTTTTTCTCCCGAATTGAGTACAACACTGACTCCGGGGAAGAGAATATATACACTTTTCATAAGTGCCTTTACGACTTGAGGATCGTAGAGGTTATCCTTATCCTGAAACTCCATGACTGCCTTGACTTCGGAAAGACTTTCTCCTGTAAGGCTCATTCCGGTTATCGCATCATAACGGCTTGCTACCTGAAGTATCTTGGCCTCTACTGACATCTTCTTAGTCTCAAGTTCTTCTCCGAGTGCAGCGGCTTTCTCTGCTCTGAGTGCCTGCTGCGAAATCCTCTTGAGCCTGCTTCCGTCGGAACTGAAGCATTCTTCAATGATGTCTGCTCCATGAATCGCTTCGTTATACATAGCTTCGAGATTACCCGGATCCGTTTCGTCGCCGTAGATAGCGGGATTATTGGAACCGAGCTTTCCGATATCATGGATAAGTGCTGCGGTTACAAGAACAAGTCTGTCCTCGACCGGAATATTCATACGGCTTCCCATCATCGCACAAAGGATCGCCGTATTAAACATGTGTCTGCATACGAAATCATCCTTACTGCGAAGATTCTGATAAAAATGAACCTTACCTTCCAGATGTCCGTACTGACGGATGATCTGGCTTACAATGGTAGGAAGATTACGTTGTTTTTTGGTGTTGAGGATTCTCGAGATTTCATCCTGAAGAGACGCTACCGTCTTTATCTCGAACTTTTCAAAAGCAAGATCTTCCTCAGACATGGGAGGAAGAGGTTCTGCGGGCTCCAGAATATATATTCCGAGGAGTCCGAAATTCTTAACCGATTCAATACTTGCCGCAGTGAGCTTCGCATCTCTTTCGTAGAGAAGTACCCCGCTCTTAGAATAAATGGGACGTGCAAGCCTCATACCGCTTTTAAGGTCTTCCCACTTTACGAATTTCACTGTTACCCCCAAGCAAAGCCAAATTTAATAAAAAATTAATACTTTTTAATAATACTATATAAGCATTTAAATAACAAGCAAAACTATGCCGATTTTATCGCATATAACGTTCACTTTAAGCCTTTTTCAAGCTCAAAATGTGACGCTATGGCATGCAGATAATTCTCCCTGTTTCCCGCAGCCGCAAGCATGGGCGCATATGCATCCCGTCCGCTTATATTGTACATGTAGGGATATTCCTTAAATCTGTCTTTGTAATTCAAGGCAAAATCAACGACTCCGCGCTCTATTTCTTTTGCTTTTACCCCATCTATATCACTTTCGGAATAATGCTCCCCATCAGGATAATATCCTTCAAAACAAGGCTCATCAGACGAAAGGAGCAGTTCCCAGAAAACATTGTAATCTTTACCGGGATCGTGCTTCTTAAGAAGGTCCCTGTTAAAGCTTTGCGAAAAAAGAAAACTTTTAAGCTTTCCGCTCTGTAGAAATGCTTCGGATGCATCGGGTTCCGAATTGTAGGGCGTATTTGTACCTGCTATGATCCCGGATATGCTGCAGGGAATATTCCATACCTTTTCACACAGATATGATATGGATAAAGCTCCGCTTCCCGCCCATCCGATATCGATGCAAACTGCTTTTGAGCAGCCTGAAAGAAGCCCGGTAAAGAAGGCCTTCGCTGCGTTTTGCTGCTCTTCATAGGCCTTGATAACATCAGCCCAATTATCATTCAGAAATTTCTTTAATGCCCCGGCATTTTCCGTTGTCAGGACTTCATCTCCGGATATTTTACCTGACAGCCTTGAGGTCAAATGTGATACCTCCATGGAATCAAGAACTTCACTTACGGTAATTCCAAGGGATGTCTTATGGTCTATAAATCTCCTGAAATAATCATGTTTGTCATAGGGCGCCATCAGTTTGACCGCGGCTTTCCTCGACCAGTGAACATACTCCGCATTATCATCCGGATAAAGCATGTCATAGACCTTTTTCAGTGTCTTTCCGTCTCTTGATAAAAAGAGAACCTTGTCCTGTTTTTCATTTACAAAACAGTCATGAATGAATCTGCAGTAACCGAGCACAAACAATCCGCCGTAGATAAAGCCGTATTCATATTCCATGGAAAAGGTCTCAAGCCCGTTGTAGATATGGGAATTTACAATACCGCGATAAGCACTTCCGACAATGGACGACATATCATATGGACGGTATGACAATTGCATGCGACCAACATTGGGATAAAGCACGGACTCAAAACCGCTCTTTATCGCCATCCTATGATCACTTCGCGGATTATCGCCTACATGGATGATCTTTGCATTCGGGATATCTTTATTGATGTCCTCTTTAACCTTAGCGTAAAGACGGCCTTCGTATTTATTGATACCGAATTCGTTGGATATGTATATGCGGTCGGCACCGGCAAATCCGTTCTTTTCAAGGATTCCATTAATGGTATCTGCGGGCAGATACATATCCGAAACTATTATCAGCTTCTTTCCCGCATTAATAAGTTCATTCCAGACTTCAAGCATGTAGGGATTTGCAAAGCAGAGGTTTCTTTCCGTTTCAGTCTCGATACGGATTCCCTCTTTTGCGGAAAGACCTGTTTCACGTTCAAGCCCTTCCCAGATCTGCTCAAGAGTAACCTCGTAGCCTTCGGAAGCTTTATGTACGATCTGCCTTGCCCTGCTCTCGGCATTTATACGGAGATTCTTAAAATCCTGAATTCCCAATTTCTCTCCGACAAAATAAAACAGATCCGCCGGTTCGGAAAATGGCCTGAAAATAAGCGTATCGAATACATCAAAAGAAATAATATCGTATTCCGAAAGCTTCTTAACAAGCTCGGAAACGGGCATAGGTCCGGACTTTCTTGCAAGTTCGGATTCGCTAATGTCTGAGGGGATGCATTTTGATTCATAAAATTCGGCATCCGGTTTTGCACCTAAGAAATGACAGAATAAAACATAATATGCGAAATTAAGCCACAGCAAATAAATCCATGAAACAAACTTTTTAAATCCCGTGCTTCCGTCATGGAATCTGTGATACCTGTATGAAATTCCGGGCTTGCGGTTAACAAGCGCATTATATATGGCTAATCTCATTTATACATTTCCGAGAAGCACACGGCTCAGATGTTTACTTGCGACATTTTTTAACTCATTCATTAATGTGATATCCGTAGGCGCCTTACTGTATTTATACCTCGGGAAATATCTGGTGATATGAAGCGGAATATCAGGATCAAGTGATGCTATCCACTTTGCTTCATCATCCATCTCTTCAGGGAAATCATTTAATCCCGGAACGATAAGGGATGTGATCTCGACATGGCATTTGCTCTGAGACGCTTCAATAAAATCCGTTACGGTTTTAAGATCACCGCCCAGCATTTTATAAACGTCTTCGGTAAAACATTTCAGATCAATGTTCATTGCATCGATATACGGAAGGATTTCTTCGAGGATTGCAAGGCTTGCACATCCGTTTGTCACAAGTATATTCAGAAGTCCTTCTTCGTGAATGAGTTTTGCAGTATCGCGGACAAATTCATATCCGACAAGAGCTTCGTTGTACGTATATGCTATACCGATATTTCCATCGGGAATCGTGTCTTTTGCAATCTCCAAAAGCTTTTCGGGAGATGCTGTATGAAGGTCGGTAAAATGCTCTTCTCCCGCTGCAGCTATATCATAATTCTGACAAAACGGACACGACAGATTACATCCGTAGCTTCCGACAGAAAGGATCTTTGAACCGGGATGAAAGAATGCGAGCGGTTTCTTTTCGATAGGATCAAGTGCGATCGAAGTGATCTTTCCATAATTTGAACAGACAACTTTACCGCCGCGATTCATCCTGGCTCTGCACCTTCCGATGGAGCCTTCATTCAGATTACAGTGATGCGGACATACCGGGCAAATTACTGCATCAGACATGTCTTACAACCTCAAAGCGATACATCTTCACTCCACCTTCATCAGGATCTATGCCTGCTTTGCGTTTTGCGATTGCGATCTGCTCATCAACAGTATCGACGCCGTCCAGATCAGGAAGAAGAAGTCCCCTTTTGAAGCCTTTTTCAACGATAACTCCGTAACGATTGACATCAAGCTGATCGGGTGAATCTATCTGTTCTTCCGGACTGAGAACATCAACATTTATCTCAAGGCTTCCCAGTTCCTCTGATCTGATGGGATCGAATCTGGGATCCCTTGTGGAAGCCGCTATGGCATTTGAAACAATCTCGTATGCGATATTCTTACAGGTGGGAGCGATGGTTCCGATGCAGCCGCGGAGCTGACCGTTTTCATGAATAGAGACAAAAGTGCCGGCTCTCCTGTCCTTCATCTCTTCCGTCAGTTCATCATCAGACGGCTCATAGACTTCATTATGAGTGATGAATTTCTCAATGGTGTTTCTGGCAAGTTCTACATATTTGTCCATATCAAACCTCCGAATGATAAATGCAAAAACCGTAACCTACTCCAAATGTTGCTTCGTGCGAAAGCCTCCTGGTGCTGTATTTTATGCCTTCAAATGCTCCTCCCATAATGGTAAAAGATCTGTGACCGCATTCCATGGATGCATCAAGAAGCCCTTCATCATAATTCACAAGTTCTCTAAAATCACCTTTTCCCATAGTCTCCATAATCTTCTCATCATAAATGGGGCCTTCTTTTTGGAAACCGTAGGGACCGTCTTCTTTCTGACAATGGCTGAGATCTCCGCTTGCTACGAATACGGCTCTTCTGCCTGTTTTATCAATTGCTTTGCTGATTGCTTTTCCAAAATCGTAGTGAGTCCGGAGACTAAAGCCTGAGAGCCCAATGCGAACCAGTTTGTAATCCGAATACCTTTTGTTAATGAAATACATTGGGACGGTTGTACCGTGATCAAGAAGAGGATCACGTTCGCCTTCGAATCCGGCAGGTATGCCTGCTTTGTCCGCCTCGATAGCAATAGCTTCTGCCAGTTCATCGTCATACTGTGTACTGAAAGTGACATTTCGAGCACCGAATCTGCTGAAGTCACCGATTGCCGCTCTTCCGGGAGAAATATGAAAATAATCGCGATAAAGAATCGAATGAGGAGAAGTAAGGATAATGGTATCGGGCTTTAAAGACGCAATATCAAGAGCGACCTCATCAAATGAGGCCAGAGTATCTGCAATCTTTAATTCTTCACCGCGTCCAATCTCAGGAACAGCTATCGGAGGATGCGGCACCATGTATCCTGCTAGAAGAGGCATGAGTATACTCCTTCAGAAATCTTACGCATATACTGATTTATAAATCAAACCAATGAATCAATAAGCCACTGTCTGCTACGATCTATTTCCGGTTGAAGTTGAGAATAAACATTTTCCCAGTTAATATCTTCATCAAGTGTGGATGACGACAATACATCATTTGAATTTGCAAGAACCCTATTCATAAGTCCGCATTTACTCAGAAGCGTTTTTATTCTGTCAAATCCATGTTCTTCAGTCATTCCACCTTGCAAAAAGACAAATGGTTTTTTGAAAATTATTGCCAGACATAATGCATGAAATGAAGTAGTAACCAAATACTTACAATGTATTAAAAGATAAAGCCAGTCTTCCAACGAACAGTTATTCTCACATGAATATGGCAATTCATTATCTTTGGGCATATTGCTTATGCCTGCACCAAATCCGACTACCAATCTCATATCCAGCGAAAGCTTTTCTGCTATCTTATCAATTCCATCAATTATTGGCGAAGGATGAACTATATACGCCAACATATGATTATTTGAACTGCAACGAGATTTGCCTGCCAGCTCGATAAAATTATCCTTTTCGCATAAAAAAACCGGATCAACAACCCATTCAGCATCTTTATCTGTCAGTTCCTTGATGAGCTTAACACCGCTTTCTTCTCTGGTACTAATATGATTGAAAGATTTTAAATTTGCAGAAAACAATTCTTTTTCATTTTCGCCTCCTTCAAATCCGGTATTTCCAAAAGAAGATGCATATGAAATTTTGTTCCTAAATGGTGCAACATAATCAAATGACCATGACATAACGCTTTCATGGTTCATCAGCTTATAATTCCAAACTTGATCAGAGCCAACAACAAAATTCTTTACCCTTACATTTAATTCTTTCTGATCATCAAAACTCTTATGTATTCTTGATACATCATAAAACGGATAAGGATCATACCTGAACGCACTGACTTTCGGGATATCATATCCCTTAATATTCGCGCGTCGTTCCACCATAATAACCGTTTTTCCAAAGCTCTTTAAAGCGTTATACAATGCATAATATGTTAATTCACCACCATAATTTCTTACCGTCCAGCATCCGGATAAAGCAACATCAAATCTCCATTCAAGGCAATCCCTGACTGCTTTATCAAACTTTACGTTCTTATCGAGCATTTCAAAGAATCTATCCCGGGCTAAATGGCCATTTCTTTTTGCTCCAAACATATTAAATCTTCTCAAAAATGATGCAGGAATAGATTTTTTATAGGAAAAAGAGTAATTAATCATATTCCAAAACCACTCAGCTTTTTCACTGTTCAAAAGGATACAACTAATTCCATCTGAATGATCCTCATCATCAAACAATTTGTTAACATGCCAAAAATCACCAATAGTAAGATCAGCTACTCTAGGCATTGTCGCAAATTTGCAATCATAGCAGCAATCTGAATTATATAGTTTTTTAAGATATGCTTTTAAATATGGATCTTTAATTCCATGAATCATGTATTCTGATTCATCATCAAACTTTGTCTCTATCCCATCCTCATCCCAGCCATATTTTTTTGGTCTCATATTGATAGAAACGATTTTTTTTCCATTTGAAATGCAATCCACATAGGATCTAAAAACTTTTTCTGACGGAACTCCAGAGCATATTAAATCAACTGTAATTAAATTTTCGTATTCCTTACCCAAATACTTATTCAAACCGGCAACCTGACAAGGAAGTCCGGTAAACAAAACCTTCACTCCTTTCTCTAGTTCACTCCTAATATCAATAAATATATCTCCGGGTTTTGAGTATACATACTTTGAACCTTGCATTTTCCGCATAGATTCATCTAAGGAAACAATTTTCAATGAAACCCCTCGAAAATCATCATCATATACAGCCCCGCAAACTAATCCGCCATCTTCTATTATTTTTTTTGCCATAACAGGAAATGCCCCACCAGACGAGCATTGAATCAATTCATCCGAGGATGCTTTAACTGCATAACAAACCGGTTCTTTACGATTATTCGTCTTATAATCTATGGCCGGACATACTGCTTCGCATTTTCCGCAATTAATACACTTTGATTCATCAATAAAAGGTTTACAAAAACCCTTTTCATCCTGAACTAATGTAATAGCATTAACAGGGCAAGCACACGCACAAGCTGAACACCCGGTACAATTACCATTAATCATATTAAGTTTATCTGTTAACATATCGACCTCACTTAATGATTGATATTTAAATGATTAAGCATCCAATAAATCACAGAATCCCTTTGCAGCAGATTCATCTGCGAAAATTCTATTCTCAATTTGTTTAACTAAATCAAGAAATTCAACGCCTTCGTATTCCAATTCCAAAGCATCGGAACAAAAACCAATCCGGTTCAGACTAAAGTAATCATATGGAGTGCCCTCACCCCAAAATACATATGGCTGGTAGACAATTATTTTTCTTGCCCTAGCAGATGATATCACATCACATAACCCGCTTCTTATCCCAACGAAGTATCCACATTTTTCTATAAATGGAACAGATATGGAATAATCAAAAAAAACAGGAATAGTTCCACGAACAGGTATTTCTCCGGGGCATCCGCAATTTGTAACTACGCTATAGCCTTTGTCAATCAAATCATCTGTCAGATCTTCCCAGATCCATTTAGGTAAGAGCGACAATGTATTTGCATACGGTGAAAGAACAACAGTCTTTCCTTTTTTTAGTTTGTATTTATCAAACAAGCTCTCTATTTCATCATTATCATACGAAAAAGAAGGTTTTTGAGAACAAACATCCGGTGAATGGCCAAACACAGCATTTACAAATAAATCAGTAAAATGAAATCCATTAATATTCCTGAAATTTTCCAGTATTCCAAAATGCACTTGTGGAGCATCGTGATGTAGCACTTCGATATCGTTACACGAGTCTCCCAAAAACATTGTCAGCCGGATCAATGAATCTGCTTCTATCTGTGATACCGAAACTATCTTTGAAATATTAAAAAGCTTTGCAACCTTTATATTCCCCTGTCCTATCACGGCAAGAACATAGCTTTTTATCCCTTTATCAGAAACATAGTTTTGCAAGTACATGGATGCCATATATACATCGCCCGTGCCTGCATACGGACATAGAAATATCTTTTCATCCGATTCACTCTTTATACGATTATATACATCAAGTCCCGGATAAAGCGTACCATTAGCAATCTCATCCACAACGGAAAAGTGTTGTGGTTCAACTGTTATTTCTTTAAATATCATTCTTTCAGTGTGTTTTTTTATACGATAATGAACATTCAAATCAAGCAATAGTTTCCATTGTTTTAATCTATGAGAGTAATGCTCATCCATATGTTCCATTACATATCTTTCATATTCATATTGAATATCGCTATTTTTTCTTACAAAAGAATTGTATAACACACTCCACATATAGAAAGTGTCCCCCACTAAACGATTTTCGAAAACGGAATTATGCCGTAAACACCAACAGCAATCAGATGTTCTACATCTACTTCATTTATCCCAATAATTCTCGAACCATTTCTCATATAAGGCTTATCAATTGAAACTACAGTCATTTCATTATTTAATGGATACAGCGAATAAAGAGTGATCAGGCGATTGATTTCATCTTCCGAAACCTTTTTATATCATCCGTCTTATTCGAATAATCAGAAATATTCTGTTCGATATAACTGTCACAATACAACACACATAAATATCCAATATCCTGTCTTCTTTTATAAGTATCCAAGTACTTTAATCCATACTTATATATCAAGTCATTTTCTTTGGGAAAAAGAACTATTTTAGGCCTATATTTTGAGTCTAGATCAAATTCATTTCTCAAAATGCCCCATTCTTTTTCTGCCGCTCGAGCTTCACACAGCCTGTTTTCCAACAATTCACTAATATTCATCTATTATTTTAATCCTTTTACCATTGCCTTAATCAACTGATCAGATGACAATCCATTTAAACCTAATAAATAGTTACCATTTCTTCCTTTTGGATAATCCATTGAAATTATGGCTATCCGAACTTCAGGATTGTACAAATAATATGAAATCAAACAATTAATTACTGCCTTTTTGCACTTTACTTTTTCACCTCTGAATGTACCGAGTTTTTGCTGAAGCTGACTATCACAAAACATGATGACGTTTATTTCATCAGAACAATCCAAATTTAAAGCATCTACACCATTAAGCAGCAAACGTTCATCATATTCAGGAATTAATATCAAGTTAAGATTGGAACCCACCTTCTTCTGATATGATTTCCAAATCAGGAATCCCTTAAAACTCATCAATAAATGATGAATAAAGTATATTATCATCTTCTATTTTCTCCAAAGAAGAGCTATATTCAACCTCAATCGCATCATTGCTAAATCCAAATGCATTGATTGACCAATAGTTCAATATTGATCCATTTATCCAGGATTCTGCACCGTAATTCGGATATAGTATCATCTTTTTACAATTTGCTCCGGCAAAAACATCAACAAGTCCGTTCCTGACGGCGACAACACCGGCAGACGCTTCGACCAAATTTACGAGTTCAGAAAGATTACATTTTATTGATTTTGTGTTATTAATTGTTTTTTCACCATCGAATACATACGTATATAAATCATATCCTCTAGATTTCAAAAAGCTAACTATACTATCCCATAACTTCTCACTTGGAGAATACAATGTATTTGATACCGGAAAAAGAATTATGGAATTAGCCAGATTCTCTTTTAAATCAAGTGGTTTAGAGCACTTTAATGGTTCCCATCTGGTTTTTTCAAATTCCGGAAAAACCATCGCATGCATTAAATCATGAAAATTGATACCATTAATACCTTGAAAAAACCAGGCAATACCCGTTTTCCATTGCAGAGCTTGATGATGCATAATCCATACATCAGGTTTGACAATTCCCATATAATGGCAATAACTAATTAATTCATCAATCTCTCTTTGAGTCAGTTTTACAATATTAACAAACCCAGAATTTTTAAATATTTCAATACTACCGTTACTGATGCACGTTATAAGATAATGATCTTTATCATTTAACTGCTTCAGATATAGATTTGAAATAAAAGCATCCCCTAAACCCGGATGTTGATTAATACAGATGGTTTTTACGGATTTATACTTTTTAACCAGTTCTGCATAAAGTCTTCTTCCTCTTATCAGAAGACTCAAGTTTGATCGTTTGCTATCTTTTTTTCTATTCTTCTGCATACAGTTTTGTACATTAATATATTTTTAATCTTTGAAGCAGATATATATTTGATTGAATTATGTATCTTCTCTGATGGTCTTGTCTTTATATATTCCATCCCTTTTATATAATCACTCATCGCCTTAATTACGACATATTCAGAACAAGTATCATTCTTTTCTCTATATGACATTATGCGTTTTTTCCATTCGTCATATAATTCAGGCAAAGATTGACCGCATCCGTATATTTGATTAACAAATAAAGTATTTCTTATATCATAATACAAAATCACAGGAGACATTTTCTTATCCCAGGTTTCATGCCATACATGAACACCTTCTATTATTATCGGCTTTTTACCATACCTAAGTCCATATTCAACATCGTCACAATGGAGAAAAAAGGGAAGTAAATCATTATCTTTCACATAACTGTACGGATAACAGCAAAACCAGAAGCCACCGTAATCTGCATCAGCATCATATATTACTTTTCCGGGGATATATGGATTAGCATGATCAGATATATCCCTTAGGAACTCTACATGCTTAATATCACCTGCATTCCATTTTTCAGCAGCAGTCCATTGTATATTGGGATTATCTAAATCCAGCATTCTACCGGCAACAGGCCTGTCTGCATTCTCTTTGTTTACTGTTTCAAGGAAATCATATAGAAGATAAAAGCTACTCATTTCAAAAGAAACATCGTCATCCATAAAGATTACATGAGTATAGTCATCAAACTTTCTGATTTCTTCTATACCCCTTTGAAAGCCACCGGACCCGCCGGTGTTAAGATTATGAAATAGATTGAAATCAGGAAACGATTCCAACGATAATTCAGAAGCATTATCTATAACAAAAACATCCAATTTATTATAGTAACGGGAATTAGAAGGATTATAAAAATCAGATCCTTTTAAAACTTCCAAGTTTTTTATAAGGATCTGTTCTCTTTTATATGTGCAGATGTTTAAGGCAAGTTTAACCCGGTTCATAAAACAATCCGCTAAATAGATCAAAGATTAATCACGCGCCAACAGCGTTTTCGGTTTCTTCCATATGTCTGTAAGCATCGCAGACTTCCTTGGGATTACCTACCATACGTAGTTCACCCTTTTCAATCCATACGCACCTGGTACAGTTATCGAGAATGGTATTCATTCCATGGCTGACTATAAGAACCGTACTTCCGCCATGTATCATCTCGTTAATACGTGCAAGACTCTTCTTTCTGAAGAACTCGTCACCTACAGAAAGAACTTCGTCAAGAATAAGAATCTCCGCAGCATCACCTGCAGTAGCTATTGCAAATCCGAGTCTTGATACCATGCCAGATGAAAAGTTCTTAACCTTCTCTTCCATGAAGTCTTCGAGTTCGGCAAACTTAACGATATCGTCATAGTGTTTATCGAGAAACTCCCTTGAATATCCGATAATTGAACCATTGAGATATACATTCTCTCTTGCGGTTAACTCCATATCAAAACCGGTGCCGAGCGTAAGAAGCTGAACTTTCTTACGGTCGACGGTTACACTTCCGGATGTCGGTCTGAGCGCACCGGAAACAATCTTAAGAAGGGTACTCTTACCGGAACCGTTTGTTCCGATGATTCCTATAACCTCACCCTTATAGACATCGAAGCTTACATGATAAAGTGCATATAACCTGCGATAAGAGATATTACGCTTAACCATCTGAATCAGATAATCTTTAAGTCCGGAAGGATTATAGGTGGACAGATGGAATTCCATGGTAACGTCCTTAACTGAGATGACTCTTTCTCTGTCATCAACGGGAAGGCGCTCCTCCATGTTTATTATCTGAAGGTCTTCTTCGCTTAAAGTGGTGGTGTCTGCACCGATTTCGGATACAATATCTTCTTCTGAATACAGTCCGTCTTTCTGAGTTTTCTTTTCATCAGGAAGCTCAATGATGTATTCATCCTTATTTTCTTCTTCGTAATTCGGATTCTCAAGTGCATCAACGTAACGTTTAGCTTCGCTCTTACGAGCTTTAAACTCATCCCTTGATAACCAAAGAAGAAGCAAAAGCGCCAATACAGAGCCAACTAAAATCAGCATAAGAATAGCCGATTCGTCTGCACTTCTCTCCTGTACAGGTTCATTGTTTCCTTCAGTAAAATATAGAGGATTTGCTTCAACAAGAGAATCCGGCTCATTTTGTTCCTGAGGCATAGGTTGCACTGGGGCAGTCTGCTCTGTCGTATCAGGCGCATCCACAACAACAGGAATTCCTTCTTTGGGAATCTGTTCTTCTAAAACTACTTCTTCAGGTTCTTCAACCTGTACTTCATCCACTACAGGTTCTTCCTGCTGAGTTAAAATCTCTTCGGGCTTTTCTTCAGGCTTCTCCTCCGGTTTTTCTTCGGGTTTGGGCGCAGAACCCTGGATCATAATCGGAGCCATTGCACTGCCTGTGATCGTACATTCAACAGGATCCGCACAAGGAATTACCGTACCGTCTTCGAGAACAACATCCGGAAAATCATATGTATATACATAGTTGGCGACTGCGTGAATTTCCGAGAACGATTCTGTCCTTGCTCTGAATATAAGCATGAATTTCTTGGAATTGGCGCCATTTCCGGTATCATCAACCAGGAAAACAAGGCCGTTTTCGAGATCATATCCGGATCCTCCGCCTACATATTCGAGGCAATTGGGATCGTAACCTACGGTAACAGAGCTTGCTCCGACTCCGTCCATACATTTTACATATACTCCAACTTTAAACTCCTTACCGGCCTTGGGCGTATATGATTCTGAGCCGAACGTTACATAAGCCTCTGCAGCATTAACCGAAAGAGGAGGAATTACCGCAAAGCAAATAACCGTAACAATAAACATTACGGCCAGCTTGGCAAAAGCTGATATTCTGTTTTGAATAATTCCTTTTTTCAATTCAATCTACCAACATGCATTTATATTGTCTGCATTATCTTGTTTTCCTGAATTTTGAATATGATCATTCCAACTACTATGCAAACCGGACTCCATACCGAAAGCCTGATCCAAACCCACTTCTCAGGAACCCTTCCGTACATTACACATTCTCTGGCAAACAAAATAAGCAGATATACCGGATTCATATTCACAACGCTCTTCATTACATCCGGAAGATTGTCAACAGGATAAAAAATAGCTGACATATACAAAAGTATTCTTAAGAATATCCCATACAGATATTTGATATCCGCAAAAAAAACATACTCCGTAGCAAGCAGATAACCTATACCGACAGAAATCGCCAGTGCATACACTATGCAAACAGGAAACAGCAGCATACTCAGTGACAGCTTGACCCTGAAGACAAACAGCATAACTATATATGCGATCAATGTGTATCCAAAGTTGACCAGCGAAGTATAAACTCTTGAAAGTATGAATGTATGCTTCGGAAGTTTTGCTTTGATCAGAAGTGTCTTGTTATCAACCAAGGCCGTCATAGCGGATTCGGTTGCACCGCTGAACATTCCCCAGACCATCTGTCCGGTCAGATAATAAATCGGGAAATTTTCGATTGATTTCTTGAACATCGCCGAGAAGATCAGTGACATTACGACCATCATCAAAAGTGGATTAAGTACGCTCCAGATGATTCCGAGTGAACTTCTGGCGTATTTTCTCTTGATCTCCCTTGAGGTCAATTCTCTTATTACAAAGACATATTGAAGTATGTCGCTGAATCTGCCCTTCACGCAATTACCGTCTTTCTGATCTCAGTCACTGTTTTTGATAACTTCTCAGACAAAAGACTGAGTTTTATATTATTACCGGATGCTGCAATGGTTATACTTCCTTCGGGCCATGCACTTACAGGAAGTTTTCCTTTCTTCAAACCGGCTTTCACCAGCATTTTCCTGATGAATCTGTTTGCTCTCAGATCATCTTCACTCCAGGTGCTTGCAAGTCTGCCCTGATCCGCTTCCACAACCTCGTCGGAAAACAGAAACTTTCCGATAGCTTCACTTTCTTCCCTCGTCGGATTACACATGCTGAGTTTCAACAGTTTACTGCACATGCTGCTCATGGATCTGCGATCACAAACGGCATCCGAAATTTCGGAAGATAATGCCTGTGAATAATAGTTCAAATACTTTTCAGCTCTGTTTATGAAGTCTTTGTTTGCATTACCTTCGGAAGCTGTAACAGGGACTACTCTTCCGTCCAGATATTCATACCCGTATGTCATGGACTCAGGCGATGAACAAATACATTCAAACATGCAAATACTGAAATTTATTTTTCTGCTGAGATTTTTAAATCCCGAACCGGGTGAGATATAGAAGCTGTGATACGCGTCTTTTTCCGCACCTTTTGGAACAGAATAAAGACCGAAATAATAACCTTCGAGTCCTTTTTCTTCTCCCCCCGATATAAGCCTGCCTATACTTCTCTGAATTGTTCCTATCCATCCGCTGTCCACTATGCATGTGGCGCCGGAACAATTCTTTGTAATTCCTTCCTGATTCAGATAATCCAAAGTGATCTTCAGTTTATCCTTGGAATGTTTTCGTACAAATCTGTAAAACTCGGAACATTTTTTTAATCGCTCTTTTATTACTGCGATTTCTCTGTGAGATATAAAATCATCAATTCGTCCGCCCATCTCACACTTATCAGCGACTGCTTCAATTTCTTCATCCGATAAAGAAGCTCTTTTCATCATTTTTCTGAATGTCAGATTCAGAGCACCGAGGCAAATCGTATCCAGACAATCTATTCCATCCAGTGCATACTCTGCACTTCTGAGCGCATATCTTGATACGGATATGATGGACAATTCAATATCGGGAGCGATCGCAGGGCCAATATTCAAAGCAGCTTTATATGGCAGATATCCGTCGCGTGCCAGAAATACAAGCCTCCTGATCCCCCTTTGCCTTGCATCATTAAGTACGTATGTCACATACGAACAGATGACGGGAGCAAATACATGTATAAAGACTTCATCCTCGGGCAAAAGTTCTGTCCCTTCTTCGGATGCCTGCTTATGACATGCGTCCAAGCTTCGGGCGAATGAGGGAATCGCCGACACGTAATTCCGATACGTCGATAATCTTTTCTCCGGTATCGATCCGGTCGCCATACAAGCTTCCCCTCTCTGCTCTTGCTATTCTGCCTTCAGCTCTCTTGCACATCCCTATTACAAAATCGGGAACGATACATCCGATCAAAGGTCTTAACACATATAACCATCCAAACGGGAACAGTATTCCCATCTTTCGATAATTGGTAAATCTTACTTTTGCTTCACTTACTCTGTAGCAGGGTTTCCTGAGTCTGTATGAAGAATAAGATTCGTGATACTTAAAGAGCGGTTCCTGAATGTTATACCCCTTAAGTCCTTTTTGCATAAGTCTCATGAAGATCTCATAATCCTCACACTTATATGTCTCTTCCTCTTCCAAATATCCGGTGTTTTTTTCAAACACCTCTCTCCTGAACATTACAGAAGGATGAATATACGGAGAAAATCTGTAATAATCTTTTACATCCGGGATTTCAGGCATACGTCTGTATCCCCACACGCCCTTTTCATCAAAGAGCTCGGCACAACATCCGCACCAGGCATAGCCTTTATTCTTTTCAAGGAAATCCACCTGTCTGGCAAAACGCTCGGGAAGGCATTCATCATCCGCATCCATTCTTGCTATAAACTTACCACCGGCAAGTTTAATGCATTCGTTAAGCGAGAATGCAAGTCCTCTGTTTTCATCCCGGCCCGCAAGAATTATTCTCTTATCGAGAACACACAGTTTCCTGAGTTCATCCGATACCCACTGTTCAGAGCCGTCATTCCAGATAATAAATTCAAAATCCTGATTCGTCTGAGTAAGGACCGAATTTACCGCTCTCTTAAGAGCATCGATATCCCATTGGTTGTAAACTCCCATTATGACTGAGATCAAGGGTTTCTTCACGTTTCTCCTCCCCCGAAGAAATCTTTATTAACCTTTAACACAGCTTTGTATGGCTCTTTCATACACGGGACGCATGATCTTTCTGACTTCACCGTCGGTAAAATCAAACGCCGAATCCCTGCAATTATCCGAAAATCTTTTTAAAAGCTCGGGATTGCTTTTTAATTTCCTGATAGCAAATGCATATTCTTCAGATTTGCCGGTTCTGCATACAATGGAATTGATTCCATCCTTTGCATACTCGCTCGCGCCTCTGGTATCCGAAGCTATAAGAGGTACTCCGCACAGGAGTGCTTCAACTGCCGCTATTCCAAACCCCTCTCTTTTCGACGGAAAGGCGAATACGTCCGCCGTTTGAAGAATCTCTTCCATATCGGTCCTGTATCCGAGAAGTCTTACTCTGTCTTCTAGACCGTATTTTGTGATCAGTTCTTTTAAATACTTTTCATTAGGTCCCTTACCGCAGATGCTGTAATAAACATCCTTATCATCCATTCTGGCAAGTGCTTCGATTATGATCTTCTGATTCTTGTTATCATTGATCTCCGCAGCGGTAACTATATGAAATGCGTCTTTGGGAATTCCAATCTCTTCCCTCTTGGAGTTTCGGATATCAGGCCTGGGCCTGAATCTGCTGCTGTCGCATCCTACCCCTCCGATCCTTGTTACGCCGTCTTCTCCTCTTACATGAAAACGGAGGGCTCTTTTATAATCTTCGGCGTTGATCGTGATTATATGATCCGTCCACCTCGCCAGAAACTTCTCAACACCATAGTAAAGAATCCAGTTAAGAAGCGGAGCGCCTTTATAGAAATGAAATCCGTGTGCCGTATAGATGACATACGGATGTTTTTTACTAAACCTTGCTGCCACCCTCGCGGTCACACCGCCCATGGGATTGTGGCAATGAATAATATCTATGTCTTCTTTGTCAATCAAAGCCTTAAGAGTTTTTATGGCATGAAGATTATCTTTGATACTCAAAGGGCTTTTTCTGACAGAAATCCGGTAAAGCTCAATGCCTTGTTTTACAAGGTCTTCTTTGTCAAATACATAAACGGGGTTGTCAAAATTGGACGCATAGAATACTTTGCATCCCAGTTGTGATGCACACGCTGCATCACCCGATTCAAATTGCGGAAGAAATCCGCTGATTGTTGTCACAAACAGAAAATTTGCCATAGTTTACAGTCCTTACCGGGCAGGAACGGACTGACCTGCCCGGTTACAGACAGATCCTTATGCTCTGCGGTATTTTTTGAAGCAGATAACAGCTCCTGCAAGTCCTGCAAGGATCAGAGTCATGGCACCATAAACCATAACTCCGGTCTTGGGAGCCTGAGCGGCTGCGGTAGTATTAACTTTAACTATGGTAATAGGAGAAAGAGAACCGGTCTGGAAAGCAACCGAGCCGTCTGCAACGGCAACGGGTTTAATGATCTCCCAGGATTTGGTTACTTCGTTATAGTGAAGAATTACTATGATATCGTTTGCTGCGATCATTCCGTTAGCAAGAACGACATTATACATTCCAAATGCATCTTTGGTTGCGGTTGTAGGATCAACATCAACCGTTGAAAGAATTGTAGCGGTAACGATCTCGCCCTGCTTTGAAGCTGCTTCAACAAGGTTAGGATTTCCGAGAAATACTCCGAGTGCACCAATATCTCTGAGTATTGAGTTCTGAACAGCTACCTTAGCAGCATCAGCGGTAGTCTGAGAAACCGCAGATACTTTAAAGCCATCGGAAGATACGGTAAGAACCGCATACTGTTCGGGTGTTCCGGTATCATTGAGTAATCCGACCGCATTCTGACCGGGAACAGCAGACTGAGCTGTGCCTACAGTAGGGCTGTCAGCAAGAACCGTCATAGAGCTGAGCAACGTAAGAGCTGCTGCCGAAATAAGAGCCAGTACCTTCTTTTTCATTTTCTTTCCTCCTGATAAAAAACAATGATAAACATTTATTTATTCAAGTCGGTTTATCCCGACGGGATAACAATTATTTAACAGGCTCATAGAAAAGCTTTACGATAAGTGCCTGAAGTGCTTCATCGTTTATGTAATATTCTTCGAACTCATTACCCTGAACCGTCTCTCCTTCAACGGAATACATATTCTTAACATCAAATTCGTAATCCATAGTCTCGGATGCAAGATAAGTAAAGCTGCTCACATTCAGATCGGTCACCATATATTTCTGCATAATGTTGAACAGATCTATCGCAACGGATATATCTCCGCCTGCAGTTTCTTTGGCCTTAGCGGCAAATGAAGTCAGATACTGTTTTTGCCTCTCAAGTCTCATCGAGTTAGAATCAAACAGATTCTCATCCCTGAGTCTGACATACCAATATGCTTTATCTCCCATGAGAGTGACGGTCTCACCCTGATGAAGATCCATATCATATTCCGGGTAAACGATGGTCTCGAGAACTTCTACCGTAACGCCTCCGACAGCATCATTAAGTTCGGGTATCGCATCCATACTTATCGCAGCATATGCATGAATCGGGATATTATGCATCAGTCTTGACACTGCTTTAACCTGGTGCTCGGCACATGCTATCTGATCGGTAC
>JAGPFR010000040.1 GCA_018056425.1 Lachnospiraceae bacterium | reverse complement strand
ATCATGGCTTTTTTTACTAACTCAGTAACAGCACTCAAAACCGTCGTAACCGCCATCGGAGCGGGCGTGGCCGTATGGGGAATCATCAACCTGCTTGAGGGCTACGGTAATGATAACCCCGGCGCAAAGAGCCAGGGAATTAAACAGCTGATGGCGGGCGGAGGTATCGTAATCATCGCCCAGACGGTGATCCCTCAGCTCTCCACTCTCTTCTCATAAGGAGAAGTTCGCGATAGATGAATACTATCGTTGATAAGATTACCGAACTCATAAAGGAAATGCTGCAAGGCTGGGTAATGTCTAACCTCGAAGGCATGTTTACCGACGTTAACGACAAGGTGAGCACCATCGCCGGAGAGGTTAGTCAAACTCCCAGTGCATGGAACGCAAGTATTTTCAACATGATCAAGACCTTGTCAGACAATGTCGTCATACCGATAGCCGGGATCATCATAACCTACGTGCTTTGTTATGAGCTGATCACGATGGTCATAGACAAAAATAACATGCATGAATTCGATACTTCGCTTTTCTTTCGGTATCTCTTTAAGGCTTGCATCGCAGTTATGCTTCTTAGCAAGACTTCGGATATCGTCATGGCGATCTTTGATGTTGGCGGTCATATGGTAAATGAAGCCGCCAGTGCGATCACGGGTTCTACTGCGCTTAATGTCGGAGCAACCATCCAGTCGATGTTCTCATCGCAGCTGTCAACCATGGAGATAGGTGAGTTAATTGGTCTCGGCATAGAAACGATGTTTTGCAGCTTCTGTATGAAGATCATGTCCGTTTTGATCACCGTCATTTTGTACGGACGTATGATCGAGATCTACCTTTATGTATCGGTAGCACCGGTGCCGTTTGCAACTCTTGTGAACAGGGAATGGGGCGGTATCGGATCCAACTATATCAAAGGATGCATAGCCTTGGCTTTTCAGGGATTTTTCATCATGGTCTGTGTTGCGATATACGCAGTCCTGGTCAATGCAGTAGCGGTGGCAAGTAACCTGCATTCAGCTTTATGGCAGGTGATGGCTTATACCGTAGTGCTGTGCTTCACCCTGTTTAAGACTGGGTCTCTCGCAAAGAGCATCCTCAATGCACATTAAATACGGAGGTGACGAGCCTATGGCAATCGCAGTAGATGTGGCAAAAGATCCAAAGGCGATAAAGAGTAAGTTCATCGGGAACTTCACGAAGCGCCAGGTCATTTGCTTTGGAGCGGCTGCCGTGGTTGGTGTTCCCTTCTATCTGCTGACAAGAAAGGTAATCGGGACGGACGTGGCTGCCCTCATGATGGTGGCAGTCATGCTCCCGTTCTTCTTTGTAGCGATGTATGAGAAGGACGGTGTGCCTGCGGAGCAATACTTAAAGCAGGTCATAGAAATGAAATTTATCCGGCCCGGGATACGCAGATATAAGGTGGAAAACCTCTACGAGCAGCTTAAAGAAAGAGAATTAAAAGAGAAGGAGGTGGAAGCTCTTGAACGCAAACAAAAAAGGTGGAAAGAAGAGCGCTACGGTAAAGCAGAAAAACAAGCCGGTTAAGAAGTCTGCAAATACTGTTTCGCTTGTTCAGAAGTTTACAGGGCTTACGCTTTCTGAGCATCTGAAGTTAAAGAAGCTTAAGAAAGAATTATCCGGCGATGCAACACAGTCCGGTAAGCAGATTTCCACGCAGCAAACCATAACCTTTGACAAGATGTACAAGGACGGCATCTGCAAAGTGAGAAAGAACTATTACACAAAGATGATCGAGTTTAACGACATCAATTATGTCCTGTTGGATGAGGATGAGAGGGCAGATATCCTGGGGCTGTATTCACAGTTGATCAATTATTTTGATCCCAGTATCAATTTTCAGATCTTCCTCTTTAACAGGCATGTGAACGAAGAGACCCTTGCGGCACAGTTTGATATCGCCGCGCAGGGAGATAAGTTCGATGATATCCGTGAGGAGTTTTCGGATATGCTCAAGAACCTCTCTGCAAAGGGAAAAAACGGCGTGATCAAAACCAAGCACATAATCTTCGGTATTGAAGCGGAGAACTTGAAGGAAGCACGCCAGAGATTTATCAGCATAGAGGCGGATATCTTGAAGAACTTAAGGAATCTTGGAACCAATGCCAAGTCCCTCGATGGAAAGGAGCGATTGAGTGTCCTGTATGAATTCTTTAATCAGGACAAGATGGAGCCTTTCCATTTTTCATTTAAGGAAATGGCAGAGTCCGGCAACAGCGTGAAGGATTATATCGCACCGCAGGGCTTTGAATTCCGTTTCCCCGGAAGATACAAGATGGGGCATATGTTTGGTGCGACCAAGTATCTGGATATCATTTCGCCGAAGCTGAATGATGAACTTATCAAGCGTCTGCTGGATATTGACAGCAACATTTCCTTATCCATCCATATGCAGACGATAGAGCCGATCGAAGCGATCAAGCTTCTCAAAAGAGCTTTATCCGATGTTCAGAAGACCAAGATCGACGAACAGAAGAAGGCGGTCCGTGCCGGATACGACATGGATATCCTGCCGACGGATATCGTTTTGTATGAGAAGAATACCATGGAGCTTTTGGATGATCTGAACAGTTCCAATCAGAAGCTGATATGGACGACGATCCTGATTTCGGGCTTTGGCAGAAACAAGAAGGAACTGGAGAGCGTGACACAGAGGATATCCGGTATCATACAGCAGGCCAACTGCCGGCTGATCGACCTGCAGTATAAGCAGGAAGTGGCGATGAATGCTGCAGCACCTATCGGTATCAATGAAACCAAGGAAGGCAGGCATCTGATCACGAAGAACCTGGCGATCCTCGTACCGTTCAATACGCAGGAGCTGTTCCAACAGGGACAGTCATTGTATTACGGACTGAATGCCTTATCAAACAATATGATCATGGCTGACCGTAAGAAGTTAAGAACACCGAACGGAGTAATACTTGGTACACCCGGTTCCGGTAAATCATTCTCGGCAAAGAGAGAGATCCTTGGAAGCTTTCTCGTGTCGCGTGATGACATCCTGATCTGCGATCCCGAGGGCGAGTATTATCCGCTTGTGAAGGCGCTGGGCGGCGAGGTGGTGAAGCTGGCGACCAATTCAAAGGATTATCTTAATCCCATGGATATCCAGTTATCACACAAGAACGATCGTGAGGCATTAAAGCTTAAGTCAGACTTCCTTATTACGCTCTGTGATGCCATCGCAGGCGGTGAAACGGGACTGGCGAATGACGAAAAGGGTATCATCGACCGTTGTATCGAAAAGATCTACGATGATTATTTCAAAGATCCCAGACCGGAGAACATGCCGTTGCTTGAAGATCTGTATAATGCGCTGATCGCATACGAGCCTGACAAAGCGGTGTCGGAAGAGCTTGCGGTTGATGCAAGGCAGAAAGCGGTACGTATCGCAAACAGCCTTGTGCTTTATGTGCATGGTTCTCAGAACTATTTCAACCATCGCACAAATGTGGATTCGCAGAACCGTATTGTCTGCTTTGATATCAGAGACCTGGGAAAACAGCTGAAAGAGCTGGGAATGCTGATCGTGCAGGATGCGGTCTGGAACAGGGTATCAAGAAACCGTGAGAGACATGTTGCTACCAGATACTACTGTGATGAGTTCCATCTGCTCCTCAGAGATAAGCAGACGGCACAGTATTCAGTAGAAATCTGGAAGCGATTCAGAAAGTGGGGCGGTATCCCGACAGGACTGACACAGAACGTCGGTGACTTCCTGCGTTCAGAAGAGATCGAGGGAATCCTCGGTAACAGTGACTTTGTATATCTTCTTAACCAGAACGCAAAGGATCAGGTCATACTCGCCGACAAGCTGGGGCTTTCCGCAAAGCAGCTCCAGTATGTTACAAACTCTGAATCCGGCTGCGGACTGATACTGTTCAACGATGTGGTCATTCCCTTTGTTGACAGATATCCGACCGATACCAAGACGTACAAGATCATGAATACGAAACCGGAAGAAGTTGACGAGCCGGTTGCAGCAGCTAAACAGGGAGATGATGCAGATGGCGAAGAAGCAGAATAATCCGGCAAAGGATGAAGCATTAAAGAAGAATGCGATGAAGCAGGAACGCTTTAATGCCGGATCCGATACCGGCGGGTTTAAGAAAGAACGAGCGGGTCCTGCGGGATCCGCGAAGGCCGGGGTGAAGACCTCGGTTCGTAAGGATAAGCCTGTTTCGGAAGCGCAGGAGATGTTTACGCAGGGGACAGAGAATAAGACCGGCAGTAAATCTGAACAGATGAGCAGAAAGGCAAATCAGGAGTTCTTCAGCAAACATGAGCAGGAGGATGAGCGTAATACAGAGTATGCTTCACAGCGCGAAGAAACAAGGGCGAGACGCATCCATAGGCAGCATGATACGCGGACCCGTGTTAAAGACAGCTTTATTCAGTCTGACGGTGATTTCCATGATAAGACAGGTTTTGTTGAAGAAGCAGGCGCTGAGCTTTCTGATAGTAAGAAGTTAGTCAAACTTGAAAAGAAAGCGGAGAAGGCGGGAAAGAAAACCGAAAAGGCGCGTAAGAAACTGCCTCAGCGTAAGGAGTACAAGCTGGTACGCCACTTTGATGAAAAGACCGGGAGAGTCACCTATGAGCTTCAGACCAATAAGGTTATGAAAAAGCGGAAACAGGGCAATCCCGTAACGGCGGCACAGCGCAGGGCGATGATGGAAGCCACAGGTTTTGTGCATCAGAAGATTGCGGAGAACGAAAAGGAAAATGCAGGTGTCGAAGGTGCGCATAAGACCGAACAGGCAGGTGAGGCGGCAATAGATTATGCAAGGCGGTTCAAGCATGATAAATACGCCCGCCGGGTCAACAAAGTCGCAGCGCTTGAAAAGAAACAGTTTAAGGCAGAAGTCAATTTCCGCTATCAAAAGTTCCTGGAGGAGCATCCGGAGGTTAAGAAAAAAGCCTTGCAGAAACGGCTTCAGAAGCAGAGGATCAAGCGCGAGTATGCTAAGGCAGTCAGGAAAGGAACACAGGCAAAACAGGCGGCAGGGTACGCAAAGAAAGCAGCTCAGAAAACAACCAACATAGCGAGAAAGTTACAGGAATTTGCCCGGAAGCACATTGGAGCAATAGCTACCATAGGACTCTTCGGGCTTTTCTTTATGCTGATCGCGGCGGGTGTATCGAGCTGTGCCGCCATATTTAACGGTGGTGTTTCTACGACGATGGCAGGAAGTTATCAGAGTGTGCCTGCACAGCTTGATGCATCCGATGAGGCTATGACTTCAAGGGAGATGGCTCTGCAGAATACCATTGATGCTATTGAAACGGATTATCCGGATTATGACGAGTACAACTATAACCTCGATGAGATCGGACATAATCCTTTCACGCTGATCAATTATCTGTCAGCGATCAAGGTGGATGTGGTGGCTGCGGACTGCGATGCGGAGATCGAATCGCTCTTTGACGAGATGTATGAGCTTACCCTTACACCAAGGGAAGAAACAAGAACAAGAACGGTCACTCAGACCAATGAAGAGACAGGCGAGGAAGAGGAGGTTGAAGAAGAGTACACGGTGACAATACTTGATGTGGAGCTTACGAGGAAGCCACTTGAAGATATCGTGGCGGATAGGCTTGCCGGGAACGATGATGCAAGTGCGTTATATACGGCCTATCAGATGACGAACGGTGCACTTCAGCAATTTTACACACCGCTGGATATGGACTGGTACAACATGATCTCAAGTTATTACGGATACCGCAAGAATCCCATAACAGGAGAGAATCAGTTCCATAGAGGGATTGATATAGCGGTTCCTGAAGGCACGGAGGTCTATGCGGCTCATGATGGAACTGTCACCACGGCAACCTATGACGCGGATTACGGGAATTATATCGTGATCGAGGATGCTCAGGGCTTTACTACGAAATATGCACACCTGCAAAGCATGAATGTCAGCGCAGGTCAGACGGTGAAGCACGGAGCGGTCATAGGTAAAACGGGTAACACCGGAGCCAGTACCGGAAGCCATCTGCATCTGGAGTGTCTTGCAAGCGGTGAGTATTATAACCCGCTCTTTTATTTTGAGAACGGAAACGGCTCAATCTATGGCACGACAGATCCTATCGGTGGTAACGGAGATGTGGCGGCACTGTTCGCAGAAGCTGAGCAGTATCTTGGATACCCTTATGTATGGGGTGGTTCAAATCCGTCAACGAGTTTCGACTGTTCGGGCTTCGTGTGCTATGTGGTGACTCACAGCGGTTATTACAATCTGCCGAGGACAACGGCACAGGGCATTTACAATCAGTGCCAGCATATCAGTGCATCTGAGGCAAGGGCAGGAGACATCATTTTCTTCACGGGAACATACAACTCCGGCAACCCGGTAACGCACGTAGGAATCTATGCCGGAAACGGTCAGATGATCCACTGCGGTGATCCCATTAAATATACCTCGATCAACACACCGTATTGGCAGAGTCATTTTTATGCCTTCGGTCGTCTGCCTTCTTCACCATAGAAACACGGAGGAGGCTTATGAATATCGAGAAGATGAATGAGCAGATCAGCAGATTGGAAGGGCAGAAAGCTGAATATGATGAGCGCATGGATAAGAAGATCATAGCCATGAAGAAAGAAAAGGAAGCAATGATCTCTGCTCAGATGCAGCATATTTTCAGAAAACATAAGCTCGATCCCGATGTGCTGATCAAGCTCAGGTTTGCAAGTAAAGAACAACTACAGATGGTTCTGGATTTCATTAACAGTGAGATCGAAGAACCTGCAAAGCCGGAGTCAAAGGAAGCTTCGGATGATAAAAAAGAAAAGGAGAATCAGAATCATGCAAAAGAACTTAATACGTAGGATTGCGGCATCGCTGATATTATCGGTGATGCTTTTTGCTTTGCCGTTTGGAGCGTTTATTGCAAATACATCAAACGCAGTCACGGCATATGCAGAAGACGATGTCTCGGGAAATGCTTCGGATGAAACTGATCCCGATGATGGCACAGATGATGAGACGATTGGCGGAGAAGCCGGTACCGGAAATACCGATGACGGAAATGCCGGCGACGGAGAAACCGGCGACGGGAATTCCGGCCACGATGAAGAAGGAGAAGAGGGAGATGATCCCACACCTACCCCCGAACCGACTCCGGAGCCGACACCTGAACCGGCGCCTGAGTGCATCTGCGACCACAAGTGCAGTCAGTACGATTACAACAAGGAATGTCCCATATGCAGTGCTGATTATAAGGACTGTGAGTACAAAGAACCCAGCGTGAAGATCACAATCAATACTCCAAAAGGCTGGTACGGAAGAGGTACATCCGTAAAGGTTACCTTTAAGGTTGAGGATATCCTGGATACAGGGAACTTCGCTGTTAAGAGTGTCAGAGCCAAGATCGGGCAGAATGGCAGTTACCAGGATGTTACCGAGGATATGTACATAGAGATCTCTGAGAACTGTTCGGTATATGTACTCGTAATTGATGCACGCGATAAGAGCTATGAGCGCAGCCGTTCTATAAAGTGCTTCGATACCACCAAGCCCACGCTTAATGCGGCTGTATCCGAGGGACTGCTTACAGTGCAGGCATCTGATACAGAATCAGGGGTAAAGGTTATCTATGTGAACGGATATGAATTCAAGGATATCACCAACGGTACTGTAAATATCAGGCTTTCCCAGTTTGATGCGGGATATGAGTATTTCACCATCACGGCGATGGATGAGGCCGGTAATGTGTCAGAGGTTTATAAGACAAAGAACCCTTACTATAAGGATCCAAACTCTGATGATGACTCAAATCCTGCCGAACAGCTTCCTGCAAGTGCACAGCCGACCAATCCTTCAAGTGCTACGGCTACGGTAACGGAGCATACACAGACTGACAGCAACGGAAATACCACAAGCCAGACACCAAAGACACCGGAGCAGCAGAAAAAAGAGGAATTTGCAAAGGCAGATGCAGAGGAAGCCGCATTAAGTGAAGATGGCAAAGATGAGGATATGAACCTCGGGAAAGAGTTTTATACCATCGAAGCCGCAAGTGGAAAGGTGTTCTATCTGATCATCGACCGTGACGGCGAAGAAGAGCTTGTGTATTTCTTAACCGAGATCACGGAGAACGATCTGCTTAATGTGACTACGGATAATTCCGAGACATTGCCGAAGAACTCTGCGGCACTTGAATCACAGATCCCGATCACGGAAAGTGCACTCCCGAACAACAATACGGATTATGAGGAGACACACGAGGTTGAGACCCCTACGGAAGCTCCTGAAGAACCGGAAGAGCCGGCAGAAGAGGAACCGACGGAAGAACCGGCAGAGCCTGTAAAGAGCAATCCGCTCGTAGGATATCTCATAATGGTAATCCTTGGCGCAGGTGTGATCGGAGCTGCTTACTATTTCAAGGTTGTAAAGAAAAAGCAGGATGGCGATTTTGTCGAAGATGAGGACGAAGAGGACGATGATGAGGATTATGAGACCGAAGAGGAAGAATCTGAATCCGATGACAATTTCTTCGAGAACGAAAGAGAACCGGAGAACGGCAGAGAGCAGGAAAGACCTGAACCCACTGCCGAGGATGTAGCCGATACCATCGGTGATGATGAAACAGAATCTGATTCCGAAGAGGAATAAGAGATAACCATTAACATGAGCCGAGGCAACCGCCCCGGCTCAAATCATGATGAACAGGAGGAAAGATCATGGACGAAAGAACAACAAGTGAAGTGGTACAGGATGTGATGGAGGACATCGCAGCCAAGAGAGAGGAAACCGCAAAGGAAGAAAAGACACTTGCGGAGAAGTTCTCTGACAGCAAGGCAGAACAGGCTCAGCCCGAAGCGCCCGCCGAGGATGCAAAGAAGATGGATGAGATCACGCTCAAGTTCGGCAAGGGCTGTGTGGGTGATGAATTCCAGGGCAAGGATGGTGTGAAGTACAGAGAGATCCTTGTTCCCAATCAGGATAAGGAAGATCACCGTCCCTGGCAGACCTTTGTGGTTAAGTCGAATCATGTGCATGAAAACCAGTTCGGAAAAGGCATGTGGTGCAAGCTTCCTGCTAATGGGACAACAACACTTCACAGGAGCGTAAAGGTCGGGCAGGACGAACAGGGCAAGCCTGTCTGGGATACCGAGAAAACCAAGGTCAGCAACAAAGACCTCAAAAAGATGGTGGAAGCCTATAAGGATAAGGATCGTGACCGCAGTTCCATGAAGGAGAAGCTGGCGGAAAAGAAGGCTGTTGTTGCGGAACAGAAGCCTGCAGAAAACTATCAGGCCAAGGCGAAGTCCAAGGAAGCAGCTTTATAAAAATATGCATATGGAGCTTGTGATAACTGAAAAACCTTCGGTTGCACAGTCCATCGCCATGGTGATCGGCGCAAAGGAAAGGTGCGATGGGTACCTTAAAGGGAACGGCTACATTGTTTCCTGGTGCGTCGGTCATCTGGTGGAGCTTGCAACTCCCGAGGCATACGATGAAGCCTTAAAAAGATGGACATACAATACGCTGCCTATCATGCCGACGGACTGGAAATATGTGATCAAAAAGGACACAAAAGCCCAGTTCAAGGTATTGAAAGACCTTATGAAAAACGGGGATATCACCGCCATAGTATGCGCAACGGATGCCGGAAGAGAGGGGGAACTGATCTTTCGGCTTGTTTATGAGCAGGCAAGATGTTCAAAGCCGATCAAGAGGCTGTGGATCTCGTCTATGGAGGAGAGCGCGATCCGTGACGGGTTTGATCACTTAAGACCCGGAGCAGAGTATGACAATCTCTATGCTTCGGCACTCTGCCGCCAGCAGGCGGACTGGCTTGTAGGCTTAAACGGTACAAGGCTTTTTACTGTGCTTTACAGAAGCAAGGTCCTTAAGGTTGGCCGGGTGCAGACTCCTACGCTTGCAATGCTGGTGGACAGGGAGGCAGCGATACAGAGCTTTAAGAAAACACCTTTTTATACGGCCCATCTGATCGGGGCAGGAATGGATGCGGTATCAGAAAAATATTCGGACAAAGCAATGGCTGACTCTGTTGCCGCTTCCTGTAAGGATCATCCGGCTACGGTGAAATCTGTAGTTTCTGAGGATAAATCTGTAGCTGCGCCTAAGCTTTACGACCTGACAACACTTCAGAGAGATGCCAACCGAATCTTTGGATTTACTGCAAAAAAGATACTGGAATATACACAGTCGCTTTATGAAAAGAAGCTCTGTACGTATCCGAGGACGGATTCGCAATACCTTTCTGATGATATGGAGGAAACAGCAAGGAGCGTGCTTGCCGTGGTACAGAGTACATTTACTTATCTGCAGGATGAAAGACCGGTGACACGGGATTTTAAACGTGTGATGAACAGCAAGAAGGTTTCTGATCACCATGCGATCATTCCTACAGTACAGATTGAGAATATGCACAATGCTCAGTTATCGGAAGGCGAGATCAAGGTGCTTTCCCTGATTGCAACCAGGGTGTGTATGGCTACAGCTGAAAGATATCAGTACAGGAGTGTAAAAGCAGAACTGGAATGTGCCGGAAATATCTTTACTGCTACGGGTACCACAGTAGTGGAACCGGGATGGAAGAAATACGATGCTGCACTTCGGAGTGAGTATAAGATCCGCATGGAAAAAGAGGATAAAGATCTGAAATCTTTGCCGCCTCTGACGGAAGGATTCATGTTCACACCTTCCGAGTGCAAGATGGTAGAGGGCTTTACACAGCCGCCGAAGCATTTCACGGAAGACAGCCTGCTCTCTGCTATGGAGCGTGCCGGCGCAGAGGATATGGGCGATGATGTGGAACGCAAGGGGCTCGGAACTCCCGCCACCCGAGCGGATATCATCGAAAAGCTGGTCAAAGACGGGTTTGTAAAAAGGGAGAAGAAACAGATGATCCCGACAGACGATGGAATGAAGCTTATTACCGTTCTGCCGGATGTAGTCAAGAGTCCCAAGCTGACTGCTGACTGGGAAAACGCATTAACTCTCGTGGCAAAAGGCGAATATTCCGCAGAGCAGTTCATGAACGGGATAAGGAACATGGTAACAGATTTAGTAAAGACCTATAACGGGGTCGGAGAGGAGAACAGAAACATGTTTGGATCAAATGATGCACTGGGTAAGTGCCCTAAGTGTGGAGGCGATGTGATCAGAGGCAAGTACGGACTGTACTGCTCTGAAAAGTGCGGCATGAGCATTGGAAGAGCTTTTGGCAAGGAACTTACCGAGGAGCAGGTGAAGGATCTGCTTGAGGGCAAGAAGATCTTTGTTGAAGGTATCAAGTCCAAGAAGGGCGGCACTTACAATGCCTATCTTATACCGGATGGTGTCAGGGAGTATCCCTATACTAAGAAGGATGGATCCCAGGCAACCGGCTATGAGTACAATTTCAAGATGGAATTTCCCAAGAAGGAGGAGAAGTGATCATGAAGAAACACATCATTTATGCGGCAGCTGCGGCTGTATGTGCTGCTGTCACAGGTATTATCACCGGTGTGATCGTAAATCACAGGAATTGCAAGAAATATGAGCGACTTCAAGATGCTCACATCGAGTTGATGGAAGATTATGCCAATACGATGGAGGAGTTTACAGATTATATCCGCGGTAAAAGCGGATGTGATCGCGAAGATTTCATTTTTGAGGAGGACAACGAAGATGAGTGAGATTAAGAACATTCCCCAGGTTGAAACAGAAAGCGTAAGCAAGGGCGCACAGCGTGCGAGATATACCGCATATATGCAGGGACTTCGTAAGCTGGAGCAGAGGGTACAGTCAGAGAAGAACAGCCGCGAGAAGGCTGCCAGAGTAGGAGGCGCAGTATGATGGATTTTGAAGAGTTTAAGGCAAGTGTGGCAGAACAGATCAAGGATTATCTGCCTGAGAAGTATGCAGATGCAACTGTCGATCTGCAGAATGTGACCAAGAATAACGATACCGTGCTGACCGGTCTTCTTATCAGAACCGAGGACAGCAATATCGCTCCGAATATCTATCTTGAGAACTTCTTCGCACAGTATCAGGATGGAGAAGATCTGGGGGATATTCTTCAGCATATCGCTGATATCCGTGTGAATCATGAGATGGAACAGGCCTTTGATGTGAGCAAGATCACTGATTTTGACCAGGTGAAGGATCATATCATCTGTAAGCTTGTAAATGCCGAGATGAACGCAGATTATCTTGCGGATAAGCCCCACACTCTTGTGGAGGATCTTGCAGTCGTATATGCGGTAGACCTCGGCGGTGGTGAAGGCGGTCGTATGAGCGCACCTATCACCAACAATCTTATGGAACAGTACGGAGTGACTACGCAGGAACTTCATGATATCGCACTTCAGAACCTTTCAGAGTCTCAGATTGAGTTTAAGACCATGAGGGATGTGCTTGTGGATATGATGTTCCCGGATGGAATCCAGGAAGGAGATCCCAGAGCTTTCATGCTCCCTCCCGAAGAGGAGAACCCTTCCATGTATGTGCTTTCCAATGCGGATAAGCTTAATGGAGCTGCCGCGCTTTTGGACGCTAAAACAATGGAAGATATTTCCGAGAAGCTGGGCGGCGATTTCGTGGTTTTACCTTCAAGTATCCATGAGACAATCGTTTTGCCTCTGAATGAGGATATGGACAGACATACCCTGGAAGCAATGGTGCAGGATGTTAATGCAGGTCAGGTCGCTCCGGAGGAAAGGCTTTCCGATCATGTTTATATGTATGATTCCCAGGCAAAGGAGCTTGTCCTTGCCGATAAGATGGAAGAGCGTCAGCAGCAGAGAGCAGAAGAACAGAAGGATGCCAAGGAAGCTGAGCTGGCTGATAAGCCCGGCAAGACAGAGCGCGGTGAAAAGAAGCCTGAGCGTGAGCGTGTGTCCATGAAGGAGAAGCTTCCGGAGAAAAAGGCGGAAGTTGCAAAAAACGAAGCAAACCGGGAGCATCCGGTACCAAGCAAGACGAAGGAGACGGCTCTGGCGTAAAGCTGCATGACCGTTTGCAGGAAATGTTGTCGGATTGGGGCAGTCGAAAGGCTGCCCCGATTCTTTACGAGGGGAATGAAGATGGACGATTACGATAGTGAGGATGTTGTACTTGTGATAGCGGGCGTGTACCTGGCGCTCTGCGTTGGGAGATTTTTGCTGTATTTTCTGGGTGCCGTGCTATAATAAATCAACTCAGATATGTCGATACAATTATATTGGGAACGGCAGTGGACATGGTGCCCCCGTGCCCCGATTATCTTCCAGTTTTATAGACGATGGTAAATTTGTAGGAGGAATTCAATTGAGACGTAGTGATCGAGAGGTAACAGAATTTACAGATATAGTTTCCATTATTGAAAAATGCGATGTTTGCAGGCTTGCTTTAAATGATGAAAATTATCCGTATATATTACCTCTTAACTTTGGTATGAATATCACGGAAGAAAATGTGCTGGAACTGTATTTCCACGGAGCGACAGAAGGTACTAAGTTGGATTTGATTGCAAAAGATAACCGGGCAAGTTTTGAAATGGATTGTGAGCACAATCTGGTTTCAGATATTGAACATGGGAGTTGCACGATGGAATATCAAAGTGTTATAGGTAGAGGACATATTGAGATTTTATCTGAGGATGAAAAATATGATGCCCTTTGTATATTGATGAAACACTATCATATGGAGACTTTCCCGTTCAATAAGGGAGTTATGCCTCACACGACAGTTTTCAAGTTGATTGTGGAACGCATGACAGGAAAAATTAGATTAAAAAGAAATGATAAGCACTGAATTCAAGTTTGTTTGATAAAGCGATAGCAGTTTATCATTGGAAAATATTATACAGAATTATAGAGGAGCATTATGGATAATACTATTGAAAACTTTATCAGAAAACAGAAGGTCGCCTTTATCTGTTCTATTGACGAAGAAGGATTTCCAAACGTGAAAGCTATGCTGAAGCCGAGAAAAATGGATGGGTTGCATTACTTCTATTTTTCTACAAACACCTCATCAATGAGGGTAAAACAGTACATGAATAATCCTAATGCCTGCATATATTTCTATCATAAGGGCTTGATTAAGTATGTTGGTGTCATGTTGAAGGGTAAAATGGAAGTGCTGACTGATCAAGAGACAAAAGATATGATCTGGCGCAAAGGCGATACGATGTTCTATAAGGGTGGAGTTACTGATCCAGATTACTGTGTATTAAAGTTTACGGCTGAAAGCGGAAGATACTATTGTGATTTGAAGACGGAAAGCTTCAAGATCGAATAGCGGGTTAAACCGGAATATATTCTTTCGTAAACACGTTGACCACACAATGAAATTATGTATTCTTTCAAATAAAAAACAGGCGCCTGTTGCCACCGGGTAATGGGAGGAACGTCATTTCTTTATCGTTAGGTCATTTAGAAGATAAAGATATGGCGCTATTTTTTTGAGGAGGATAATAATTATACAGTGGATTTTTTTGTTGTTAGCAGGGATTCTTGAAGTGACATGGGCTTGTGCCCTGAAATATGCAAACGGCTTTACAGTGCCCTTGCCATCAGTCATTACAGTGATAGGATACATTTTAAGTGCTATTTTTCTTTCGATGGCGATTAAGAATCTGCCGCTTGGTACTGCGTATGCCATGTGGACGGGATTTGGAATTGTAGGAACGACGATTCTGGGGATACTATTATTTCATTAACATCGTGTACACGCAGATGTATATTGATGGGTATCAGGTGAAACTTGTCAGCGATACGAGCTATGGAAGCTTGTGGGAGGTGTCATTCACGCTTAAGGAATTCTGACATAAATAGTTGACATGTCAATTATAAAATGTTATAGTTGACACATCAACCATTAAGGAGGCTGTCTAAATGCCCAAAGAAAATCCGATGAAACAGATGAAACAGAAGCTGTATATGGACAAATATGTATGCTCTGGCAAGCACTGGTCGGAACTGAAGTTTTATGACCATATGATGACGGATGCGCTGATTAAACACATACTTGGGTTATCCAGGTATGGAATGTCGGATACAGGTGAAGTGTTTGAGGTTATGGGCATGATGAAAAGCCCTGCAGAAAAAGATTGGGCACTTGCCTGGGGAAATATGGCTGAAAGGCTGATGCAGAATGCGATAAGGTCAGAAGACAACAAGAAAGATGTTTCTGCGGCTAGCGCTTATCTTAGAGCTGCATCTTATTATAGATTTGCACTTGCTTCATTCAGTGACGCAGACGATCCTATCATAGAGGATTATGCGAACAAGAGTATTTCATGCTATAGAAAATATCTTGGATTGTCCGGCTATCCGGGGAAAGTGATAGAAATTCCTTATGGAGAAACCAAGCTGTCTGGATACTTTTACAGATCGCCTGTCACTGCAGGTAAATCACCTCTTATGATACTTACTCCCGGAAGGGATACTCTTGGAGAGGATACTGTATGGGTATATGACGAGGCACTGAAGCGTGGGATCCATTGTATCGTAATGGAAGGACCCGGGCAGGGGGCAGTCCTTAGATTACAGAAGATTCCATTTATCAAGGAATGGGAAAAAATTATAACTCCTATTGTTGACTATGCTTCCACGATTGAATGTGTGGATATGGACAGGATTGCTCTTATGGGGATTAGTTTTGGAGGATATCTTGTACCAAGAGCTTGCGCATTTGAAAAAAGGATCAAACTATGTATAGCAAATCCCGGAAACATCAGCTGGGGAAGATCAATAGGCAGTGCTCTTGAAATGGCCAAAAAAATGCCAAAGGCACTCCGTCCTCCAATGGTGGAAAGTCTGGTAAAGGATTATGCCTGGAAACATGGTGTGGAAAATGATCTTGATGCGGTGATAAATGAACTAAAAAGGTATGATAACAGTGATATACTTGACAAGATCACCTGCAAGATGCTTGTTATGGATGCGACGGCAGATGTGAATCCGGGGGAAGCCAAGAAGTTTTATGAGGCTATAAACTGCCCGAAGGAATATATGCTTTTTGATGATAACACAATGGGACAGACTCATACACAGATGGTTGCTATGCTTCTGCTTCAGAGAGGCTCTTTGACTGGATAGAAGAAAATTTATAGGAGTAGGTTTATGTATTCGATTGGAAAGAATATAGGGATTTTAAACCGACAGTTCAATATGTTCATAAATAGCGAACTGAAGGGAAAGAACATCAATGCGACTGAGTTTATGTATATAGGTTATTTGTATGAGAATGATGGAATAACACAGGATGATCTTGCGAAAGAGTTTCTTGTAGATAAGGCTGCAATAACCAGAACATTAAAAAATATGGAGGATAAGGGGTTTATACGGAGGGAACGATCAGATACAGATGGTCGTGAGCGCAGAATCTACCTTACGGATAAGGCTGCTGATTATCGGAGTCTTGCCGAAAGTATACAAAAAAAATACATAAAAATGGCGGGGGAAACTCTGACAGCAAAAAAGCAGAGTGAAATTGAAAACACTGTCTCTTATATGGTTGATCTGATCAAGGCGATAAATCAAAACAGCCGAAAAGAAGAATGAACTATGGATATGGAAGAAACTTATATGAGAAATTTTTCAAAGGACAACAGACCGGGCGGAACCTACGTGATGGGCGGGAAAGAAGTATCCCGTGTAGGATACGGCACCATGCAGCTGCCGAAACTGAAGGATGAAGTTAAGGCGAGGGCGGTGATTCGCAGAGCCTATGAGCTTGGCGTGAATCATTTTGACACGGCTGATTTTTATGAGGATGGATTCACAAACAGATGTCTGGCGGATGAAATCGGCAAGGAGCCGGATGTGGTAATTGTAACCAAGATCGGCGCAAAACCCGGTAATGGTATTATGCCGATGATACCTGCACAGAGGCCGGAGGAACTCAGGCAGCACATAGAGGATAATCTAAAGAGCCTTAAGACGGATCATCTGGGAATCGTCAATTTCCGCAGGATCGCACCGGGTACGTTTCCCTTAAAGCCAAGCCAAAAGGTGAATTTTGACGACCAGATGGCGGAGCTCATTAAAATGCGTGACGAAGGGAAGATAGAGGCGATCGGCCTTTCTACGGTCAGCCTGAAAGAGCTTGAGAGCGCATTGCCTGCCGGTATCGTCTGTGTCCAGAATCAGTACAATATTACATCGCGTAGCCAGGAAAGTATACTGGATCTGTGCAGAAAAGAAGGAATTGCATGGGTGCCGTATTTTCCTCTTGGCGGCGGTATGCCCGGTTCCGCGAAGGTGACAGAAGACGGAACGGTACAGGCTGTCGCGAAAGAGATGGGGCTGGCGCCGGTCCAGGTGGGGCTGGCGTGGATTCTGCAGCACTCTGAAAATGCGCTCATCATTCCGGGGACTACATCGATTGGTCATCTGGAACAGAATGTTGCGGTAGGCGATATCCGATTTGATGAAGACACGATGCGACGCCTCGACAGTGTTCCTCCGGCAAAAGGGATAGGGGCTATCATCAATCGCTTCATGACAAGAAAGTGAGGGATAGATATGACACTTCAAGAAGCAATGAAAGCACGCCATATGGTGCGGAAATATACGGATAAAGCGATCCCGGCAGATATTGTGGCCAAGCTGAATGACCGGGTAAAGCAGAACAATGAGCAGTATGGCCTTTCCATTAAGCTTATGATCAATGACGGTAGCGCCGTACCGGGTGTGATTAAGCTGATTCTTGCCAAAGGTGTGAACAATTTCTTCATCATGGCAGGTCCCAGGGGAGCGGATGAGCGCCTTGGGTACTGCGGTGCAGATCTGATGCTCTATGCTCAGACACTTGGGCTTAACACATGGTGGGTCGGCGGCACTTATAACCGAAAGGGAGCGGCTGAAAAATCAGAAGGAGCAATTCCGGTTGGAGTCATTGCTGTAGGATACGGACAAACTCAGGGTGTGCCGCATAAAACGAAAACGGCAGATGCGGTCAGTTCCTATGAAGGTGATGTACCCGAATGGTTCAGGAACGGCGTGACTGCTGCATTATTGGCGCCGACCGCTCTTGCAAAGCAATCATTCTTTATAAAAGGATCAGATAATAAAGCAGAATTGACCTGTGATAACGGAATATTTACCGATGTCGATAAAGGACTTGTAAAATATCATTTTGAGTTGGGGGCAGGCAAAGAAAACTTTGAGTGGGCTTAGTGCATATTATACTGCATTATGACCAGGCTGTGGAGAGTGACGGTATTTACGAAACGGCTCCGATGGGGTTGTTTGAGGTGTCGGAAGCGAACAGGAAGGCAAAGTGTCTGGAAATCAAAGCCTATGAACGTATGCCTGGAAAGTTGGTTAATGAGTCATAAATGGAAGAACGTTATATAGGAAGATAAAGTGAGAATGGAAAACAGAATACGGTAACCAAAGCGGTGGCTTTAGATCGAAAGATTTAGGGTCACCGCTTTTTTTATAAAGAAAAATGGAAGGAGGAAATGTATCAAATGGCAAGACGATACCATGAGATCAAAGGACTTGCGGAGTACACGGCTAAGACCATCGTGTCGGATGAAGAGCAGTGGAAAAAGTTTCTGCATACGGCGGGGCATATGTATAAGTACCCGTTCAGAGAGCAGATGCTGATCTATGCCCAGAGACCGGATGCAACGGCCTGTGCTTCGCTGGAACTTTGGAATGAGAAGATGAACTGCTGGGTCAATAAAGGCGCACAGGGTATCGCACTCATTGACGAGGAGGGAGTGCACAGATCGGGGCTGAAATATGTCTTTGATGTCAAGGATGTGCACGAAGCAAGGTTTATCGGGCGTAAGCCCAGGCTTTGGAGGATGGAGGAAGAGCATAGGGATTATGTGATCGATTCTCTGGAGAAGATTTACGGTGAGACGGATGCGAGCCGGCCTTTTGAGAACAGGATCATGGAGCTGGCAAACAGGATCGCTTCGGAGATGGCTCCGGATATCGTATCCGATCAGTTATCAATGTCCGTGGAAGGAAGCTATCTTGACGGACTGGATGAGCTGAACCTGGAGGTGAGATTACAGCAGACTCTGGCGGCAAGTATCGCATATACCGTTCTTGAAAGATGCGGTATGGATGCAGATATAGTGGGAGTGGAGTTTCCCTATCTTCATGAGTTCAATTCCATTGAAACTTTATCCGTTATGGGTGAGGCTTCATCCGAATTATCCGGTCCCATTCTTCGTGAGATCGGCAGGAGCATTTCGATATATGACCGTGAAAAGGCTCAGGAAGCCGTCAGAGCTGCACGCGAAGAATATATCGACCACCAGAGCGCAAGAGGCGAGAAAAGACTTGCAAATGCGTCAGAGCGTGGCTATAATGCCTTAACGCCAAGTGGTGAAGAGCGAGGTAATGAATATATCGAGAGCGCAGACAAAGGCGCGGAAAGGAGCGATTATGCAGATAGAGTACATTCAGAGCGGAGACTTTCAGATCCCGAACCTGACAGCGAACAAAGAGCCGGAGGGAATGCTCACGAAGTACGGACTGATGAGGAGGAACTTTCTGAAGGAGCACAGAAGAGGAGTCTACAGCGGGATGCTACTGAAGGGAACACTGAAAGAACATTGTCTGACGATACAGGAGCAGGCAGATCAGAGGATGGATCTTCTGACAGAGCAGATGGCGAAGGATCAGGGCGTGGACGAACAGATGAAGCGCAACGACCAGATGAAGTGGGTAGGTCTGATGAACAACATCAGGAACTCAGCGGAGGAGATAGTTTTATCGGAGCTGATCTACAGCTGAATCCCCCAGAGGAAGAACTAAAACAACTGAATCTTTTCGATCTGTTCCCAAGCTTTGAAGAACAGATGGGAAATATGATAGCAGCGGAGGCAAGTGTAAAACACGAAAAACCCGCTGCTTTTTCTTTGTCTGATAACCAGATAAACGAGATCCTTCGCACCGGCGGAGGAATGGAGGATAGCCGCAAGCGTATCTATGCGAAGTACCAGGAACATAAGTCTCCTACAGAAATGGCAGAGTTCTTAAAGGCTGAGTACCGTACTACCGGGAAAGGCTTCACCTTTGGCGACAGTCCCGTGTCCGTCTGGTTTGACGAGGGCGGAATGAAGGCAGGCTTTGGCACATCTGCAAGAGAGAATACGATTCTTGAGATGGGCTGGGCTGAAGTAGAAAGTTATGTCAGAGGAATGGTCGAGGGCGGCACATATATGAACCGTGCAGAAGCCTTCCTTGTTGATCAGACGGAACGCGCCAGAGTAGCCAATCATATCTACTTCTTTTTTCGTGACGGACTGGACGAGATGCCGGAGTCTCTTGGGATTGCGGGAAATAATTATCCCGATGGGGAAGCACACCTTATGGAGCTGCTTTCTACGCACGAGGGGCGCAACGCGATCAGCGCGGAGCTTGAAAAGGCAAAGTCGGCACTTGATAGCGGAGAGGTCGAGCTTCGATGGAGATATATCAAATCACCGGAGTATCTGCTTGATGAGGTGGCCGATCTTGATACGGAAAAGATTGAGTTTCCAACGCCCGACGAGGTGGATATCAAGCAGGAGAGCTTCATTACGCAGGATGAGATTGACTCTATTCTTACTGGCGGCAGTGGTGTATCCGGAGGGAAGCTTCGTATCTATGAATACTTTCAGCAGGGACACGATAGCAAGGATAATATCGCATTCCTTAAGAACGAGTATGGCACCGGCGGCAGGTCTCATGCGCTGATCGGTAATGATCAGAGTTGGGAGGATCATGATGCAAAGGGGATCAAGTTATCCAAGGGCAGTATCATGGAGCCTTATGCTACAGCAATCCTTTCCTGGAATATTGTTGAAAAGCGTATCCGTGAGCTTGTTGCAGAAGACCGGTATCTGAATCAGGCAGAGAAGGAAGAACTGGAGAGCAGATATCTGGAAAGTGCTGCAGAGGAATTGTCGGATGAAGAGAATGCTGCTGATCAGACGGTAGATGATGAAAACCGTACGATGGCTGAGAGTATCTCGGTTGATGAAGATTCTGAGAAAGTCCTGACAGCGGATGATATTCAGAACATCCAATACATAAACGCCGAATACAGTAACTTCGGACATACAGCGGAGTATGAGTTTGAAGCCGATATTGATGGTGAAAGGCAGACTCTGCACTATGAGGTTACAAGACATGACGGAGACGAGGAGAGCTTTTCTATCCATACGGATGAAAATGATGTCTATGACCGTTTATCCGGGGCAGAGCTTACAAAGCTTGAAGAGAAGCTGTCTGATGAGGTAAGGATTGGAAGATATGCTCAGAAGATAGAAAAAGCAGAGTCCATGGAAGATCTCGACAACATCCGTTTCGAGTTTATGGATGACGAGTCTTTCCCGCGCAGGCTGACTGGAAGATTCTGGGAAGCCTATGGTGAAAAGGAGAATGATCTTTCACCGACACCCGACGATGATCTTGCTTTAGTACCTGAGGCAAGGGATGAGAATACAGAGCAGACTCCAGCCATCGACAAGACCGGAGCGGAGAATTTCCGCATCACGGATGATCACCTTGGTGCAGGCGGTCCGAAGGAGAAGTTCAGAAGAAACATTGCCGCGATAGAGACCTTAAAGCAGATCGAGAATGAGAACCGCATCGCAACACCGGAAGAACAGCAGATACTCTCCCAGTATGTCGGCTGGGGCGGTCTTGCGGATGCTTTTGATGAAAGCAAGAGTAACTGGTCGGATGAATATGTCCAGCTGAAAGGATTGCTCACGGATGAGGAGTATAAGGCAGCAAGGGAGAGTACCTTGAATGCGCACTATACAAGTCCCGTGATCATCCGCAGTATCTATGAAGCTCTTGGAAACATGGGTTTTGAAAAGGGTAATGTGTTAGAGCCTGCCATGGGTGTCGGCAACTTCTTCGGTATGCTGCCGGAAAAGATGCAGGACTCGCGGCTTTACGGTGTGGAGCTTGATGATATCACAGGCCGTATCGCAAGACAGTTATATCCCAAGGCGGATGTCCGTATCAGCGGATTTGAAAAAACTGATTTTCAGAATGATTTCTTTGATGTGGCGATCGGTAACGTGCCTTTTGGTAACTATCAGGTACCGGACAGAGCATATGATAAGCTGGGGTTCCAGATCCACGATTACTTCTTTGCAAAGACGCTTGATAAGGTAAGACCGGGCGGTATCGTCGCATTTGTTACAAGCAAGGGGACGATGGATAAGCAGTCGCCACAGGTGAGAAAGTACCTCGCACAGAGGGCGGAGCTTGTAGGAGCGGTGAGACTTCCCAATACAGCCTTTAAGGAGAATGCCGGCACAGAAGTAACGTCCGACATTCTTTTTTTTAAGAAGCGTGACAGGCTGATGGATATCGAGCCGGACTGGGTGCATCTATCTACCAATGCAGACGGCATCTCCATGAACCAGTATTTTGCGGATCATCCGGAGATGATCGTAGGTAAGATGGCGGAGGTATCGGGACCTCACGGTATGGAGACAGCCTGCCTGCCGGATGAGAGCAGACCTTTTGAGGATCAGTTAAGAGACGCGATCAGCAATATAAACGCGACCTATGAAGCAGTAGAACTGGAGGAAGGCGAGGAGCTTGTTTTTGATACTATCCCTGCGGATCCGAATGTGAAAAACTACAGCTACTGTGTGGTGGATGACAAGGTCTATTACCGTGAGAACAGTATCATGAAGCCCGCCGATGTGTCGGAGAGCATGGAAGAGCGCATCAAGGGTATGATCGGTATCCGTGACTGTACGCAGGAACTGATCAATATGCAGATGGAAGAATACTCCGATGCTGCGATCACAGCAAAACAACAGGAACTGAATGACAGATATGATGATTTTTCAAAGAAGTTCGGTCTGATCAGTTCCCAGACAAATAAGCGTGCGTTCAACCAGGATTCAAGCTACTGCCTGCTCTGCTCTTTGGAGAAGCTGGATGATGAGGGCAAGTTTGAAGGTAAGGCGGATATGTTCACGAAGCGTACCATCAAGCGTGCGGAGGTTGTAACCAGTGTTGATACCGCAAGTGAAGCACTGGCTGTATCCTTATCCGAAAAAGCAAGGGTAGATCTGCCGTATATGGCGGAGCTTGCAGGTAAATCTGAGGACGAGATAGCCGATGAGCTTGCAGGAGTTATCTTTAAGAATCCCCTGACTGATAAGTGGGAGACCGCTGATGAATATCTGTCCGGAAATGTAAGAGAGAAGCTGTCTGTGGCAAGGAATTATGCGGAAAATCATCCGGAGTATGCGGTGAATGTATCTGCACTTGAGCGTGTGCAGCCCAAGGAACGGGATGCATCGGAGATAGAGGTGCGTATCGGTGCTACCTGGATCGATCCGAAGTATATCGAAGACTTCATGCGTGAAACTTTCCAGACACCGGATTATCTCTTTAACAGGGATGTGGTAGG
>JAGPFR010000009.1 GCA_018056425.1 Lachnospiraceae bacterium | reverse complement strand
TCTGAACATGGTGTACGGGTTGCTTTTCTTTTTTTGCCATAATAACAGGCCTCCTATGATGTAGTGTATCATAGAAGACCTTATTCTTAGGTGCTTATGTTATTTACAGAAAAAGTTTCATACTCTCTTCGGAAATATAAAGAGAGAACCCATAATTCGGGATCTCCCATGCGACTATTATAATATATAATACAAACTAGAATTACAAATTCTTATCCGATGGCGAGCACGGATCCTCCAAATTGAAAATAAGCAACGAGAGTATCATTATAAGGTACTCATAATAAGGTACTTACGAAGCCCCAAAGATTTACGAATACTCCTGATTCACATATTCTTCAACTTCCTCGCGTCCATCGGAAAAATTCATAGTACTTCTCCTGCATTCATAACATGAGTAAAAGAAACCCTTACTTCCGCTATTAATCAACAAATGCATCTTACTTCCACAATGAGGGCATGATACCTGAATTTCATTTGATGACCAGTAATTTGTCCCTTGTTGATTAACAGCAAGTACAACTATATAGATTTCTCCTGCTCCGGCATCATACAAAGTATTTATGCATTCATTCATAGTAGCACCAGTCGTGATAATATCATCAACTATAATAATACTTTCTCCATGTAACCGGCACCCAAAGGAGAATACTCCTCTTATGTTTTCTTGTCTTTCTTGATATGACAACGACTTCTGGCTAGGATAATCCTTTTCACATATTAATAGCGGTCCATAATTCTCAAGACCATACTCTCTTGATACCGTATCAAGTATTCCTGTAAAGCGGTTTGCTTTTCCAGGTCTCGGCGGCACAGCACATATTCCATCTATTTTATAATTGTCGATCACCCTACTAACTGCAGCGGAAATCAAGTCTCTAAAGATAGCCGTATATGTACCATAACTCTTACTACCTTCTTTTTTATTCAAGTATATTGCCGAAGAATACGGATGCAATTGGCTCATATAATGTGTATAACCAAAATATCGGCCTAGCATATACATAGGAACAATACCCTGATCCGATTCAAACTCTGCCGGAATTATCATTCCCGCATGTCTAGATGGATCCGGGTATACAACAACTTCACCAAAAAAGCCTTCAACACCTTCCTCTAAACATTTGCTAAGTACATCTATACTTCTACATATTAAATCCGGTGCAGTACTTGCTTCTTCATAACTTATTTCGTCAGTTATCCATGCAGTACCTCCAATAAAACTCATTGCATTTCTAAGAAAGCCAATTTTCCTAGATACATACACCAATTCTGTGGCCTGAATACCTAGCTTATCTAAAACCTCTGTATGTGTATGTTTGTTGGGAGCGAAAAATCTCTGGAACCCTTCTGTTTTATACACAAAATCTTCTCCCAAGGAGTCAACTATACTTTGCGCCATTTCTTCGGAAGAAGTCATAAAAAGAAGTTCATACTCATCGAATAAATCTACCAGAGCATTTACATCTTCGCCTTCAAAACAATCAATGTCGAAAACCAACCCCCTTACATTTGTAATGCATCTAAACATACACCTATCCTCTATACTGACACTGGATCTAGCCAGTAAACATTTTTCTTCGTAGCATTCCGCTTATTCTCTTCGCTGAAATAATCTTCTAGGGTCTGCTGAACCGGTTCGGGTGCTCTTTCCATTTTGAAGATATTATTCTCTGCGAGTTCTCGCAAAACATCGCTAGGAGTATCAACAACTATCGCGCCTCTTTGAACATACTTAGCCGGCCACGTAATATTTTCCATCTCGAGAGCCTTTTTCGGAATTAATACTTGTCTTCCTTGTTTCAAGGCAAAATCAGCCTGTTTCAAGGCTCCAGATGTTTCTCCCGCTTCCATGATAACTGTAGCAAGAGAAAGTCCACTCATTACTCCATTCCGAAGAGGGAAGAACCATCTTTGAGTTTTAGCCGCTGGTGAAAACTGCGAGACAACAAGCCCCCTTTTTTCAATCTCCAATTGTATCGCCTTGTTTTCAGGCGGATAGTACTGATTAAGGTTTGTTCCTATAACAGAAATCGTATTGTATCCATTATCAAGAGCAGTCATATGGGCCGTCACATCTATTCCTTTTGCAAGGCCAGAAACAACAGTAATACCATTTTTACCCAAGCTCTCCGCTAATCGTCTTGTATTCTCTTTTGATGCCTCTGACGCCTGTCTTGATCCAACAAGCGCAACTGTACGTTTTTCAAAAAGAAGAGATTTTTTTCCTCTAATATAAAGAAAACGAGGAGCTTGTTCCGTTTTAATTAACAAGGGAGGATAATCCTTGCTCCCCCTTTTAATGATCTCATCCGTTTCTCTAAGTCCGCTAAACGCTTTCTTGGCACGATCGTACTCACGAAGTAAGCCATCCTCCGAAAGCGAAAAATATCTCGCATATACATCAACCATTTGTGAAATTGGTGCAGAAACATCCTCTGTTTTTGCAAATTCATTAAATAAAGGATCCAGTTTATTCTCCGTTATTTCCATAACATTCATGAGCGTTGCAAAATTTAACGCCTCATTTTTTTCTTTTGAATCAATAACGAACATACCGCTTTTTCCTCCCTGGTCGACATTTGTGAATATAGCCAATTCATCTTTTCTTCTATTCAATTCGTCGATATGAAATACGGCACCAGAGGCATTTTTCTTTAGTGGATGAATTTTACCTATCTGGACAAGCTTATTTAATCGTTGTGTTGAAATTTTCAAATAATCAGCTGCTTCTTTCGAGAAGAACAATTCATCGCCAGATGGTATATTGCTCATTTATTCCTTCCTTCCAACACAGAAAACTCAAGCCCAAAGAGTATACTACCCCTATTTTCGATGTTTCAATTCTATCATATGAGTTTCAAATCTTCAACTCTTATGATGAACATTCCTATTTTCCCACATCTATAATCCATGATTTATATTGGTGGCAGTATCGGAGTCATTACTTGTAAGTTTTCGGCAAAAAAGGGGTAATCAAAGTTTTTGGGGGTCTCTTCGTTGGGGTATAACTTTGGGGTCTGTCGTTGGGGGAGATCGTTGGGGTCTGTATAGGAATAAGATTCCGGTTCCTATATGCCACAAGAGATAATTCGGTCCCCAATGCGGCACCCGAATATAATCCGGTCACTTACTATGACATGGAAGACGAATGATTTCATTGCAAAATAGCAGATAGATAAATGAATTACAGCATGTCCCGCAAAGGGAAAACAAGATATTATAGACGTAGGAGCAATATCACCATAAAATCATTGATTCCCGATACAAAAATATATTTATGATATAAGGCTTTTGCTGCAGAATAATCAAAGGGCGAAATGACTACCAAAGTGAATTATACAAAAGCTGAACACTACATCCCTAAAACATACTTAAAAAGATTTGCTGAGAATAGTTTTTCTACAGATAATCCGCCCATTTGGGTATTTGATCTAAAGAAAATGAGTCAAATTCCACACAAAAATACTATTAGTGACATATGTCAAAAGAAGAATTTATATGAACTCAGAGATGAAAACGGACAGATTATCGCCAGAAATATGATTGAAAATGCCTTTGGAAGAATTGAGACACATATTGGTGCTGTAATCAGGTCAATTACTGTTAAATCCGAAGATGAAAAAAATCTAAACCACATAAATATACTTTCAAGCGAGGATAAAGAACTATTAACTATACTAATCACTATGTTAAACTTTCGCGGACCGAGCACTATAGAAGTCGGGGAAAAATACCTTAAAGAAAGATTTCCTGATATAAGTGAAAACGATGCCAGGAACTTCACACTATTAAATCTTCTCCCATTGGGCATCAACGAAAAATGGGACGAGAACACAATTATAAGATCTGCACTAAAAAAATATAGTGGAATGGAATTTCAAATTGGAATTACTAACGATAATATTATATTCACATCCGACAATCCTGTTGTCGAATGGCCTTCAAAAGATGATCCGGAATTACAGCCTAAAGCTGTTATGTTCCCACTTACCTCTAAAATGGTTTTATATTTGTTCCCACCTGAAGTTTGTCCTCCACAAGCAAGAAACTGTTTTTTTGAGTTGACGAGTAGTCAGGCAGAAAGCATCCACCACGACGTGGCGGTATATGCGAAAAAATATATCTTCTCTCAGAAGCCATTGACAAATAAGGATATTGAAATCATAAAAAGGGCTAAAACCTAACTCAACGGTATAAACAACCGACAAGCAAATTAAACCGTGCTACTTAATAAGCAAATCAAAAAAAATAATCATTCTCGGCAACAATTGGTTTCAACATCTTCTGGTCGAAGAAAAAATACAGTTAATTTAGATATCAACATATAATACCCAACTGATGTCAGTGTTGCTATTCTATTAACATTTCCCTTATTACATAACTCATTGAAGACTTTACGTGAAATGGATGTAATCAACTCAAAATCCACGCAATAGTTTTCCATCGGAATATCCGGAATATAAAATAACGAATATCGTTTATTATGTTTTATTGCTGTTATAGAATCCTTATTATCTGAATATCCCTCAATAGGTCTTATCGCAGCAAACAACAATTCGTCATCCCTTGAAGCATCACAAGTATTAGATAACAATTCAGCCTTTGAAAAAAATGTTTGGACTTCTCCATCATCATTGATATATACAAACGGTATTTCGGAAAAAATATCTCCCTGCAATAAATCAAACTGTTCTGTATACCTTGCCAATTTGGGAACATCATTTTTTTCAAACTGATCCATTACCAATTTAGCTTGTTCCGCTGTGTAAGGATCTATGTTTGGAAATAATTCTTTACAAAAATCAATAAATTCTGGAATCATATAGTATTTCTCATCTTATACATATCAAATACATTCAATCCCACACTTTTGGATATTTTACGTAAACTGTCATTTCTAGCTTTTCTCTCCGCTACTGTCAAATCACTTTGCTCTCCAAACAATTCTAAAGCTTGCTCGCGAAAACTTTTTGAGTAACTAGGATTGCTAAACAAAACTGAATATTGTCCTAGTGTTGTAGTACGATACACATCTTCCTCCAAAACACTTGACACTTTATTATTCTGAATTATTGGTTGTGATAAACACAGACTAGTACTAGCCAGGGCTACAAAAAAAGGAACCGTTAATGCATTACTCTGTACCATATACAATTTCTCCAGTATTGATGAAAGCAGGTAGATAATTCTCTACAAATTGCTCCATTATTGTTGCCAATTGCATCATACTTTCCTTACTAGACGAATAACTCATCGTATTATTAAATGCATATCTATCATTAATATCCAATGATACTAACAAAGTATCTTCTTTTTTTTCTAGTCCAGCTAAAGATCCCCGTTCATCCGGAACGCCATTAAACGTTTTCTGATTTTGAAGAATAATATTTACATAGTACTGACTATCAATCACTAACGCCAATCTATATTGCATCTCATCTATCTGTAATGAAATATTATCTTTTATATGGATTTTTTTTATATATTCAATCGGATTCTCAATTCCATCTTCTTTTGTATATGCTAAATCCATAGACAATCCTGAATAATAGCATTTATGTATACCTTCAGGAACTCCAGTAATTAACGGCATATACTCAATAATCTTCTGAATTTTATCAATCGTATAGTTCAAACATTTTTTTATACTATGGATATAATCATTGTCATAACGAGTCATAAGTTGAACACTGTTTCCACAAATCGTTAATCTAGAATGACCATTTTTTGTAGTAGCGAGAATTCTAGGTATTTCAGGTGGCGCATCCAAAGGAAGCGTAACCAATGTAAACGGATGTTGGAAATCAACAAAATGCTGCTCCAAAATAAAAATATTCTCACGAATATTTTTATTTTCAGGAAAATAGAGTGTAAATGAACTGTTATTAATTTTCATAATAATGCCCTAACTATCACATTAAATAGTTAAAAATTTTTGAAACTTATCCAAAAAAACAAAGTCCTATCAAATATACTATAACATGAATAGAGAATATGTTGGTAGGATAATCTAATTTTTTATGTATCAATCAAGCATAATTACCATCCAGGTATATTTTTTACATCCTTCACCCTATCTTGATCCTTATGAGTTTTCTTTTTCATATTAAGAAATTGTATTACTTCAGATCTCGCCTCATCATCCAACTGATAAAAATCAGTAAGAAGTTTATCCACATCCGGCATAGCTGTAGGACCATAAAGTTTCAGAAGGGGAGTTAGCGATCCTTCTAGATAACCTTTCACCCTCATATTATCTAAAAATCCTTTAGGGTCCCTTACTGTAGGATATACGTCCTCTTTAGTCAACGCGCCAGAAAACGGAGAATTCTCGCATATTTCTTCCGGCTCAATATCTAAAACGTTAGCTATCCTAAGTGCCCAGTCATATCGAAGATTTCCGTCTTTTTGGACGATATTATAAAGAGTGGACGCTGTTATACCGGTAATCTTTGAAATTTTTCTAATATTGGATCCCTTTTCTTCAAGAACCCTCTTTAAATTCTGGCCATCTCCCATTATAGATACTCCTTTGAACCAACTGTATAAACCAGTGCTATTTTAGCACTATAATACAATAATTGTAAAATTCTAAAATGATAAAAAAAATAAATTTACACTTTTTGTATATTCTCTATTTACAAATAATTTAATGGATGATAATATAATGGCTGTCCATGTACAATAATTGTAAATCACCATATTATCAATTAAATAAATGGATGGCCGTTTTGTCAGGCCCGGTGTTACCTGGATTACCCAGATGTCTGCTGTATTAGGAAGTTTATTAACGTCACCATCAAGAAAGGAGGTCAAAATGAAAAATCGAAAACGTCAGAGGGCTAATCACAAGCTCAAGATGGAAATGCTCCATCGGAAAAACGCATACGGAAACGTCGACCTTACACCGTATGAAGCAGTAAAAAAGACAATAGTCGAATCCCAAACGCCCCGAAGACCCGGTGTAACAACCTAAAGGCCTCGGGGCCTTTATTTTCCCTTTAATCACCTTTAGTCACCAAGGAAGGAGGTATCATGAAAACTAAATACAACGATGATATCTCTACGATTAACTCGTTGACGGTAGTGCTCAATTCATCTAACATAAACGATGGCTACCGCGCACAATTAAGCGCAATGAGAAAATCGAACCTTGAAAACTACATAAACCAGGTGCATAAGTACAAAATCAGTACCTATGAGAAAAAAGGGATCACTCATTTTGCTACACGTATCAGCAGTACCGAGAAAGTGTATGCAAAGAGTCTTGAGGAACTGTATGAGAAACTGTTTTGTCATTATTCAGGTAAAACATTAACAGATACTGCGACAATACAGTCTATTTTCACTGAAGCCCTTGACTGGCACATAGCAAAAAAAGGCAATACCAGTAAAACCAAGACAAGAAATCAGTACACATATGATTCCTTTATCAAAGGAACCGATTTTGAGAAAATGCCGCTAAAGGACATAAAAGCTTCCGATATCGAATTATTCTTTATTTCCTTCAAAGATAAGCTCACCAGGAAAAGAATATGCGACATCAAAAGCATAATCAACTGGATTTTTGAGTACGCTACGGTGCATGATATTATCCCCTACAACATCGCAAACGGGATAACAGTATCATCCGTCAAAGCCATACCGGAAAACAATGTAGGTGAATTAGCTTATACCTACGAAGAAACACAAAGAATAGTTAATCATTTGATCAATTCCAAGAGTCCCTACGATGAAGCCATTTGTTTTAATGCCTATACGGGACTCAGATTCAGTGAAATAGCCGATTTGGAATTTGTGGATTGTAATGAAATCCGTAGGTTAATGGCTATCACGCATGCTTATACCGAAAGCGGAAACATTAAAAACGGAGATAAAGGTGTAAAAACCATCCCTCTCAGCAAAGAGGCAATCATGCTTTTACAAAGATATCGTGCAGAACGTCCGGATTCAAAACTCGTTTTTCCGAATGCTGCAGGCAACCGCATCTCCAATAACCGCTTAAACGAACATCTTAAGAAGGCATGTGAAGAGTTAGGCATCCCCTACAGATCAAATCACAAATTAAGGGCTTATTTCATTACTCAGGTGGCATATTTTAGCGATACCAACAGAGCACGCATTATGGGTGGACAATCGGACTTACGCACCACAGAGAGATATTTGAGCAGAAATATTACTCAAAAAGACTATGAAACAGTAGATAAAGCCTTTGATTACGGGCTTTCAACCAGTTTCAACCAGATTTCAGACATAGAAAAAACCTCGTAATCCGCTTGATTACGAGGTTTCTGTAAGAGCAGGTGATGGGAATCGGACCCACATATCCAGCTTGGAAGGCTGGTGTTCTACCACTGAACTACACCTGCGATTTATCTGTTTTTTCAACAGCAAGGACAATTTTACACAATAACCCCATCCTTGTCAACAGAAATTTTTAAATGTTTTTTATACCGCATTTTCCGCCTTTTCCGCGGCTTTTTGAATCAGATCCGTGATTATCCTGATTGCATCCTGCTGGGTGCTTTCAGCCATTTGGGAAATATAGGTTTCTCTTTCAGAATAAAGCTCGTTTACCTTCGTTACCAGAAGCTCCGAGGTGATATCCTCCTGTCTGATGACCATCGAGTAACCCTGCTGCTCAAACGATCTGGCGTTAAGCAGCTGATCCCCTCTTCCGCCGGGAAGCGGGATTAAAATATTGGGCTTCTTAAGAGCAAGAAGTTCAAAGATCGAATTAGCCCCCGCTCTGGAGACAACAATATCTGCTGCAGCAAACAGATCGGCAAGTCCTCTTCCTACATAATCAAACTGCCTGTATCCTTCTATGCCGTCAAATGCACTGTCCGTCTTTCCTTTGCCGCAGATATGGATCACATAGAATGATTTTAAGAGCTCAGGAAGAGCTTCTCTTACTGCCTCGTTAACCGCGGCGGCACCGAGACTTCCTCCGATGATCATAAGTACGGGCTTTTCGAAATCAAATCCGCACACTATATGACCATTCTCGGAATTGCCCTCTGAAAGTTCCTTTCTGACGGGAGCTCCGGTAAGAACACCCTTCTTTTCGGGAATGCTCTTAAGAGTTTCGGGAAAATCGCAGCAAATCTTTTCCGCAGCGGAAAAGCAGATCCTGTTTGCAAGACCTACCGAATAATCCGATTCGTGGATAATACAGGGGATTCCGAGTCTGCGTGCTCCCTTGACAACCGGCACACCAACAAATCCTCCCTTGGAAAAGACGACATCGGGGGATATCTCTTTAAGGATCTTACGCGCTTCAGAAATTCCCTTCAGAACCCTGAACGGATCCGTGAAATTTTTCAGACTGAAATATCTGCGGAACTTTCCGGTAGAAACCCCGTAGTACTTTACGCCGGTCTCCTCGATCAGTTTCTTTTCGATACCGTCGAAAGATCCGATGTAGCTGATCTCAAATCCCATCTTTTTCAGCGCGGGCATGAGTGCGATATTCGGAGTAACATGTCCGGCAGTTCCTCCGCCGGTCATTACGATCTTCTTCATCTTCTTACTTCTTTTTCCTGAAAATCAAAACTTTGCTGAAAATGTAGTTCAAAACAGTTACCAAAACTGCGGAGATACAGATCTTGGAGATCCAGTAATTCCATGAAAGAACATTAACCGTAAGCCACATGATAAATATATCAAGGAACCAGGTTGAGAGTCTGGAAGCGGCAAATCCACCGAATTCTTTTGCAACATTGGGATTGGTGCTTCTGAATACCCAGCTTCTGTTAAGGGGATATCCGAAACATACTCCGGCAACCCATCCGATGGTGTTTATTATCGCATTCTGAAATGTATCTGTTGAATCAAGAAGGAAATGCTCGGCAAGAAAACATGCAACCCATGATACGATCGTGGTCAGCACACCTACTACCAGGTATACCAATATCTCCTCATATTTACAGAAAAGTTTATGTGCCCAGGGCCACCAGCGGAGCCAGTCTCTGAACTTATCTTCAAAATTCCTCTTTCTTTCTTCCATTTATCCAACCTTTCAAACCAAAGTCTTAAAGTCCGTTAACTACATGAACGGGTTTTCCGCTCTGAAAAGCTTTTATGTTATCATACACACCCTGCACGCACCTGGTCCTTGCCTCCACGGATCCCCATGCAAGATGAGGTGTTATTATCAGTTTTCCCGAATCCTTGATCTTACTCAAAGGATTTGTCAGCCTTAAAGGCTCATCTTCCAGAACATCGAGTCCTGCGCCCGCTATCACACCGTTTATCAGCGCATCATACAGATCCGGATTGTTTACAACCCTGCCTCTTGCGACATTGATCAGATATGCGGTATTTTTCATCTTCTTAAGAGCTTCGGCATCGATATAGTTCATTGTAATGTCACTTAAAGGGCAATGAAGTGACAGGAAATCGCTTCTCTCAAGAAGTTCGTCCTTGCTTACTTTTTCATATTCCGTAACGGTGCTGTTTCCGGTCACGGAAGAAAATATAACCTTACATCCGAAGGCGGTCGCAATCTGAGCAACCTTCCTTCCTATATTACCCATTCCGACGATTCCCCACGTTTTTCCGGATAACTCGCCAAAAGCAATGTCAAAATTGGAGAATCTGTCCTGGGCGCTGTATTTTCCTGATTTTACATAATCATCATAATAGGAAAGATTCTGTGATACGGCAAGTGCAAGGGTAAAGGTATGCTGGGCAACCATGTCGGTGGAATAACCCACAACATTGCACACGGGAATGCCACGGCCCTTCAGGTATTCCAGATCGCAGTTGTCGTAACCTGTCGCAAATTCACAGACAAGCTTTACATTGGGCGATGCATCCAGAGACTCTTTGTTGATCGGACATTTATTTGCGACCACTATATCCGCATCACGCGTTCTCTCGATAACTTCCTCCACGCTGACCGTATTTCTGTATGCGGTCACTTCACCGAGTTCACTGAAAATATCAATGCTGATATCAGGCCCTACACTGTTTCTTTCCAATACGACAATTTTCATTTGCTTTCCTATCCTTAAAAAAGGACCGGCACCGAAAGCGCCGGTCCTTAAGACATTATAGCTTAATTATTTAACGGTTGCGACGGTAACGTGAACCTGAGGTCCCTCATACCAATACATGAAACCGGTGATATCAACGGTATCTCCAACGTTAAATGCCTCAACGGTCTGATAAACCTCGGTATCAGCGCCTCTGAGATAAGACTCTACCACGAAGGTGTAAACGTTTCCGTCAGCATCTGCAAGGTTGATGTAAAGGTCATCTCCCTGACTCTTGGATCCGTCCCATCCGTAAGTGAATGCTCCGCCTTCTCTCTCCTCAACGGTAAGGCCGGTGAAAGAAACATACTGATTCATATAATCAGCAAGTGCTTCGCTATCAGCGATCTTATCGGTAAGATCGACAGCATCTGCTACGTAGGTATCGCCATCGAGAATCTCGTAGGTAGCATCGATGATCTCTACCTCGCCTGACCACTCAGACTTGAAACCGGTAACGCGGATCTTGGTTCCGGGAACCATTGCATCATAATCTTCCTGTGAGCAAGGCATGTTGTAAAGGAAGTAAGCTCCGTCCTTATCCTGGGTATAGAAGGTAGCCATTCCGACGCCTTCGTTCTCCCACCATCCCTGCTTGTCCTGGATATAAGTCTCAACGACAACTTCGGTGTCAACATCTGCTGCAACGAAATCAGCATAAGACATTACTGCAACACCTTCCTCTTCGGTGGTGTCTGCATCTGCTTCTGCATCAGCTTCAGCGTCTGCGTCAGCTTCCTGCTCTGCGTCAGCTTCTGCCTCTTCTACCTCGGTAACTGCCTCGGTCTCGGGAGCCTGAACGTTCTCCTCTTCTGCGCCACAAGCGGCAAGTGAAACTGCCATAACCGCTGCAGCAAAAACTGCTGTAAATTTTTTCATAATATCCTCCTAAACAGCCCTTTAAAATAGTATATGCGGTCAAAAGGGCTTTGACCGCATAGAATTGTAACTCATTTATGTATTTTTGACAACTTTATAAACTTTTTATTATGCACTTAGTCTATCTGCGTTTCTTTTTCAGTAAATAATCCTTTAAAACATAGGCTCCCATACAGATCCACGCGGCTGCTATTACCGATAAAAGAGCTATCGAAGTACCCGGAAGAGGACCGAGATCCCTGCTTATGGAATTATCCTGTTTCAGCTCACCGAGTCTGTACATCTGGGAGACATCGGAATACATTCCCTCAAGGTATTCGTCATCCACGGTGCCGCTTCTTCGTACGGTCTTAACACAGTTTTCAACCATCTGTCCCGCAGCATTTCGAAGCGATGTCGATCCGTTGAATACAGGCGTGATAAATGTGTTCTCGGTATTATCGATCACCATCTTAACACAGTCGATCTTAACACCGTAATGAAGTCCGTTGTCGCTTCCGCCGAGTGCCAGGTATTCAAGATATGCCGGATCGTTCTGGGCCTTGAGCGTAACCGGAACATATCCTTCGGTCTCGGAATAGCTCTCCTGCATTTCATTCGTAAGTAGGAACTGTGCAAAAAGCCAGCTTGCAAGAACTTCCTGAGGATCATCCTTATTAAAGATACATATCGAAGGTCCCTGAGAGATCATCTGAACATCCGAGGTATCATACTGGGGCACGGGACGGACCACGGTTTCAAATTCGACCTTTTTGGTATCATGAATATCCGATAAAGGAGCATGGGATCCCATCCAGGTAGCACCGGCCGTTGAATCAACCGCCAGTATACACTGTCCCGCATTCATGAAATTACCGGGATAACTGGAGATCTTGAAAGTTGAAAACGCCCTGGTCTGACCGTGGGATGCTATCTCTTTGAGAATGCTTCCCGTGGTTTCGTTGAATATAAGGATACTTCCCGCTTCATCGGAATAACCTCCGCCGTATTGTCTGAGCATGGTGATCAGCATGTTGTCGGTGGATTTATATATGAAGGGGATCATTACGTCCTGCCCGTTTACGGCAAATGTTCCGTCGGGGTTCTTCTCAAGTGCGGCTTCGGATACTTCCCACACCCAGTCCCATGTCGGAATATCCGGAATCTCATATCCCATGGCCTCGACATAGGTCTTGTTGATATAAAGCGCTTCCGACGATCTCATAAAGGGCAGTCCCATCAGATCGCCGTTAAGCTCAAGCTCCTCCAGAAATTTCGGAACGATCTCATCTGCGCGGGGGCCATCAAACTTAAGCTCACTTCCACCCAGACCGTACCTTGGGTCATTTATGATATCATTCAGCATTACTATCTTGCCGTCACCCGTCATGTAAGTCGCTATATGATCGGGATAAGTAATGCACACATTCGGGGTGGTGTCCGTCGAAATATTGGTAATGACATCATTGTAGATGGCGGTATAATCCGTATAAAGTTTCAGATTAACGTGAATATTGGGATAAAGCGCCTCAAAATCCTCTACACATTTCTGATAGATTTCTACCTGTGTCTTATTGGTGTCATTCTTGGCCCAGAAATCTATCTCATATACCGTATTTTCATCAAACCGATCCGGCATCTCAAAACTCTCACGTCCCGACGATCCGTGACAGCCCGATAGAAGTGTCACCATACATACGACTGCTGCCGATAGTGAGATGACCTTTCGTATTCTTTTTCCGAAAAATGACCTTCTCATCCTTTTAATCCGCCTCTTGATACTCCCGCCATGATCTGACGTCTGAAAACAAGGAACAATATGATCAGAGGAAGCGATATTACAACGACCGCTGCCATCATCGCAGGGATATTCTCCCTTCCGAATCCGCTCTGTCTGATCTCCTGGATCCCGTTCGAAACCAGGTAGTAATTCTTGTCATCCGTGATAAGTCTGGGCCATACATATGAGTTCCAGCACTCGATGACCTTGAGGATAATTATCGTAACGACCGTGGGACGGCAGATCGGAAGCATGACCCTGAACAGATACTTAAGGTCGCTCGTTCCGTCAACCTTGGCCGCATAATACAATTGGTCAGGAACCTGTGCGAAATTCTCCCTGAGCAGATACACATAGAACACACTCATTACCGAAGGAAGTATCAATCCCGAAAAAGTATTTCTCATATCGAGATTGGTGATGGTTACGAAATTCGTAATGACTATGAGTTCACTCGGAATCATCATCATGGAGAGGAATACCGTAAACAAAAGGTTTCTTCCCTTAAACTCAAGTCTTGAAAAAGCAAACGCTGCCAGAGTTATGACGATCACCATTACAGTGGTCGTAACCACGGTGAAGATGAATGTATTGAGAAGATATCTTCCGAGAGAAACCTGCGAAAAGGCATTGGCAAAGTTATCAAATGTCGGATCCGTAACATAGAACTTCGGGATCTTCTCTCCGTTATAGGATGCATAACTCTTAAAGGATGTAAGGACCATCCAATAGAAGGGAAAGAGAACCATAAGTCCCCATATTCCCAGAAAAGAGTACACGAGAACGTTCTTGATCACTTTTTTTGTCTTATCGTTTTTTTCAGCTTTTAATATTTTTTCTCTGTTATCCATAATTCTAGGTGTAATATACGTGTTTTTTACTGACGAGGAGATTGATACAGGTGATCGTCAGAACGATCACGAACAAAATGATCGCAGCAGCCGAGGCAAAAGAGGGATATCCGCCGCTGTCTCCGTAGAGCATGTCATACACATATCCGACTATGGTATTCATTCCCGCGGCATTAAGATCCGTCCCGAAAAGTGCAACCGCATCCGAATATTCCTTAAACGCCCCGATGAATCCGGTTATCACGAGATAGAATATCGTGGGTGAGATCATCGGAAGGGTGATCTTAAAGAAGATACGAAGAGAACCTGTTCCGTCAACCCTGGCCGCATTGTAATAGGTCGAGTTAACGGATGCCAGGGCGCTCGTAAGCAGAAGAACCTTAAAAGGAAGAACTACCCAGATGATGTAAAAACACATCACAAACATCTTGGCCCAGTAGGGTCCGTCGATGAAATCCACGCTCTTTCCGCCGAAGAATGTGATAAGCAGGTTTACCAATCCGTCGGAGTAAGCCGTCTTTTTGAACAGGACCATGAATACCAGACCGACTGCCAGAGTGTTTGTAACATAGGGCAGGAAATAAACGGTCTGGAACAATTCACGTAATCCGGTGATCGAATTGAGAGCCAGGGATATAAGAAGCGCAAATCCCGTGGAGATCGGTACGGTTATGATAACCATTACAAAGGTATTCTTAACCGCCTGAAGAAAATACGTATCATGAAGTACGTAAGAGAAATTATATAATCCCGTTCCGGAAGACCTGCCCGAAACAAAATTGTATCCCTCCTCAAATGAATATACAAATACATCCATAAGAGGATAGACCATGAATATGATCATGAATACAAGCGCAGGCAATAGATAAAGCCAGGCTTTCAAATTGTTTTTTTCAGTCATTTCGTTACCTGCCCGGAATTGTTTCCGTATTTGATGGTGCTTACAAGGTCCTTGATCTTACCGACATTCATAAAGAGTGAATCCTCGGAGATATGCTTTTCCGCAAGTTCCTCAAGAATCCTTGTCTTGTGGTCTGCCGATATTACGATCGTATCAAAAACTTCTTTCTGATCTATTCCCTCTTTTTGAAGGATCTTCTCCAGTGACATCTCATCCCTTCCCCACAGAAGGAACAATCCGCGCTGGGAATAAAGCCTGTCGAACTGTCTGGTCGCCTCGATAAAGATGGGCATATCCAGTCCGTCGTCTCCCATTCTGGTATCACTCTTATCTACATAGTGCTGCAGCCATTTATACAGATACTCGTTGTTTTTGTTGATCTGTGCGCTGTTCTTGCCGTACTTTTTAAGGAGCCACTCGTATCTGCTCTTGTTAAATACATATACCTTGCCGTCACGGTCTCCGTATCTTCCCTTTGCATCAAAGCATGCAAAAAAGAGAGCGACGGTATAGGAGTATGAAAAATCGAGAAGTCTTGTGTGAAGCGAGAAATGCTGTGCAATTTCGATGCATGTAAGTTCGTCGTATCCGAAAACCTTCTGCATCTCATCAACGAAACGGAACATCTGCACATCCGCATTATGTATATGCTGTGCCCTGAGGCCTGACGGTATCAGCACAAAATCACTTACCGGCTGTCCCCTGAACAGTATGATGTCCCCTCTTCCGTCCAGCGCCTCACAATACTCATCATAAGATGTTATCTTATCCATTTACGTTACTCTTTTCCGAATCTTATTCTGTCTCCGGTTTCGGTATCAAACAGATGAACCTTTCCGGGTCTTAAATTAAACGCTACGGTTTCGGAATCCTCATCGGGTCTCATATCGGAATCGATTATGGATCTTACAACCGGAGCTTCGCACTTATCGTTTTTGGAAACGATGCTGATATCGCGTCCCATAACCTCAATGCGGTCAAGCTTGCATTTGAAAGGTCCCTCGGGATCATAGATAAACCCTTCGGGTCTTATTCCCACGGTAACATCCGCATCCTTTACACCGGATACGTTAAGAACATGATCCTCGCCGATATAAAGTTTTTCTCCGCTTACTTTTCCCTCGAATACATTTATTGCGGGAGTTCCGAGGAACTTGGCAACAAAGAGATTGGCGGGATCGTCGTAAACCTCCTGGGGTTTTCCGAACTGATGGAGTTCTCCGTCCTTCATTACCACGATCAGATCCGAGATACTCATCGCTTCTTCCTGGTCGTGGGTTACGAATACGGTAGTTACTCCGGTTTCTCTCTGGATCCTGCGGATCTCCTCCCTTGTCTGAAGTCTTAATCTTGCATCAAGATTGGACAGGGGTTCATCCATAAGAAGAAGTCTGGGGGTTTTTATAAGTGCCCTTGCAATGGCAACTCTCTGCTGCTGGCCTCCGGACAATTCCTTTGGTTTTCTTTCAAGCAGATTTTCTATCTGGACAAGAGCGGCAACTTTCTCCGCCTTTTCCCTCATCTGCTCCTTGGACAGTTTTTCTTCACCCTTGAGATTGCCCAGGGGGAAGATGATATTGTTATAGACACTCATATGCGGATAAAGAGCGTAGTTTTGGAAAACCATACCCACTCCGCGAAGTTCGGGAGACAGATTCGTAACATCATCCTCCCCGAAGACTATTTTTCCTTCGGTAGGTTTTTCCAATCCGCAGATCATATTCAGAATCGTACTTTTACCGCAGCCTGAAGGGCCCAAAAGTGCCACAAGCTTTCCATCGGGAATCTCAAATGTAAAATCCCTGACCGCTGTCACGGATTCTCCCTTGCCTCCTCTCGGAGGAAAAACCTTGGTAAGTTTATCCAAAACTACTTTCATATTAATCTCCGCACTAAGCTTTATTGATTATTCCGCGCCGGTAACGGTAACTCCGGACAATCTGGTATATGTGGGAATGAGCGCATTATCGTATCGGGTTCTTTCCTCGCTCATCTTCATATCCATCATGAGCATTCTTAAATTGCCCGAAACAGATCCTCCGGTAACGGGCTTTACGGTTCCGTCCGCTTCGTGAAGGTATGCAAGTCTGATCTCTCCGAAGATATCTCCGGTAAGGGTATCCACCTGGAAATCCGAGAAGTATACGCACTCGAGCACGGGGCCCTTTAACAGTTCTTCGGAAGAATGTGTCCCGCCGGATACCTCATAATTGCTCAGAATGAAGGTATCCTTTTCTCCCATGTAATAAGAGAATCTGGTGCTTCCGTGGAATGCCTTCGGAATGCCTGCTTCCATAAGCACTTCATCACGAATGGGACTTCCCTCGGAATCCACCTCGCGATTTTGTGAAGATCCGGGAAGGTTCTTTACCGCCTTCATGGTAACCTTGTCACCTTTGATACCGGGTGCAACCTCCTTGTCCTTTTCAAGAGGTGAGTACTTCATACAGATATAAGCGATATCAAGTGCATCTTTGAAGAATTCATAGATTCTTACCGCATCATCGCTTGAGAAAACAACATCATACTTATCAAGTGAAGGCGTCTTTACAGCGGCGAGTCTGTTCTTTCCATGCTTCATGGTTGAAGCAATATTTTTCCTGATATCGTCCTTAGGGCAAAGGCCTGAATCGTAGAGATTGTAGAATTCAATCTCCTGCTCACGGTTTCTTGCATTGACTACCGTCTCGAGAAGTGATACGGGGTATTTCTCCGTAACATCGATGCCGGTGCTGGTTATGATCCTTCTGGTGATCGATGATACAAATATCTCGTAGCTGTTCATGAACGCTTCATCATCTTCTTCGACATTTTTCATGGTATCGATGAATTCACTTGAAATCTTGTTTATATCAGCTTCCTCTAAAGCAGGTGCTTCTGAATATGCGGGAGCCTTAAGCTCATAATAAGCATCCTGAACAAGACCCGCCTGATAGATCAGGTCCCTGATGGTAAGTTCAACATATTCTCCGGTCTCATCCGGACCCATATCCGCACTTGCGGTTCCGACAGACTTCTTGTCATCCGACAATACATAAACTGTGATCTGAATATTCTCGATGTCCTTGGATCTGTTCTGATCAAGACTGTGACGGATAAAATAAAACTCCCATCCCTTGGTTACCGTATCGGTTATTCTCCATGCAAAAGCTCCGCTTTTTTCAAGGAGTTCTTTGATCATATCTATTTTCATTATCCGAGCCTCGCTTTCGTCTTAAGATAAGGGCCGCCATCCGCAACCTTGACCCATTCTTTGTGTCCCTTGCCGCATCCGCCGCTTCCGAACACGAGGCGATCTTTTGAGCACATGGATATATTACCGAGAAGATCGGGAACATATCCTGTCATGATAACGGGAGAAACAACTCTTCCGGTAAGCTTTCCGTCTTTGATCTCACGGCCCTTCTGGATAATGCACTGGATTCCCCAGTGTTTGGGATCTTCCATTCCACTTTCCATTCCTTCAAGAAGGAAACCGTACTTGATGGATTCGATCATTTCATCCTTGGTATATTCACCGGAATCAAACATTGTATTTGTCATTCTGGTATATACCTTGTGTGCAAAATTCTCTCTCTTACCGTTTCCGGTAGGATGGAATCCGAGTCTCTTCGCAGCAAGCGCATCACAGATTCCGGATCTTAAGATTCCGTTTTCTATCTCAACAACATCACCTGCCATTACGCCTTCGTCATCAAAGAAATAGCTTGTGACATTATCCGCACAAAGCGCACCCTCATGCATTGTTACATTATCGGATGCAACTCTCTTTCCGATGTAATCTTCTCCGAGAGCCCTGTGCTTAACAAACATATCCATCTCGACGCCGTGTCCGAATGCTTCGTGAGCAATAAGTCCGGTTACTTCGGGTGAAGTGACTACTTCATATTCTCCGGGCTCGATAGGCTCTGCGCCTAGAAGCTCCTCTGCGTTCTTTACTACAGTGGGAAGATATTCCTCAAGCTCGTCGAAGAGTTCGGGGCCTTTTATTCCCGAAACGCTCTTATAGTCTTCATCAACCTTCTCACCTTTTCTTACGACAACTCTGACCATTCCCTCACTGTATACATAGGATTGCCTGAGATCCCTGTTTTTGGTAAGGAACATCTTGCTGATATGAGTTGACTGAGCGATCGCCATGCACTCGATGACATTCTCACTCATCTTCATTCCCTTATCGGATATTGCGATGAGTTTTTCGGTGAGCTCCTTGATGTTTGCCTTCTCGGGAAGTGATCCGGTTTCTTTTTCACCGAAGAAGGTAAGAGGCTCATCGTCAAGGACATCCGTCTCGTAAATGTCCGAACCGGTCTTTGCAAGAAGTGCATCCTGCTTATCAAGTTCTTCGCGGATCCTGCCTATGATGGCCGCAGTATCGTTCCAATCGGCATTGTTGACCGCATACTCACTGTACTTTTTATTCTTGCAGACCCTGAATACCACTCCTCTTTCCGTGGTCATGGTCTTGTTTGAAATACTCCTTGCCCTGCTTCCGATCCTGATAACGAGACCTTTGGAATCGGTACACAGTGCACTTACATAATCGTGATCCCTGTTCAGATCATCGATGACTTCTTTGACATTTGGAGCAATTGATGTCAAATACTCTGAAAATGGTGCTTTCAACTTCTTTTATTCCTTTCCGTATATTTTATCGAGGAGAATCTTTTTATCGGGATCCTCATCGTATACATCACTTATATAAAACCTGGGCATGAACTCCTTCATATCCGGATTCTTAAGAATATACTCCCTGATCCATCTTTCCTGGAATCTGTAGTAGGGATAATCATGAGGTGAACAGTTGCGGGGAACAAGATATCCCGCTCCGTAATTTCTGCTAAGAATCGCATCATATCCTTCGGGAATATATATAGAGCCCGATTCAAACGGAGCTTCCAGAGTTCTGGAAAAAGCCTCTTTGGGAAAGATCATGTTCATATAACCTTCCGCGGTATGCATCATGCATGCAACGCAGTCAGCATCTTTTCCTTTTGTATATGAGGAAATACTCAGGGCAATCTCATTAAGCTGTCTGAGAACATCCCCGTTCTTATCTATCTTAAAACCGGTAGCCCTGTGAAGCATTTCGTATGCTTCATCAAGATCTATACCCTGATAATTTCCTTCGGGAGCGTGATAATTCTCCCAATAAAGACTCTTATATTTCAACCCGACATTGATGGTGAAACCGAATATCTGAATGGCTGTATTATATTCTTCGGGATCTTTCGGAACATAATCAAGCGGATACAGATCAAGACCGATCGTGTATGGAAATCCGCAATGTGTATTCAGGTATTCCGGATCGAAATTGGTGCTGTAAGAATTATTGATCCTCGTGATTCCCTGGAAATCATAATGTCTTCTTTCTTCACGGTTGTAATAATCGTAGTTTTCGATTATATACTGCGGAAGTTCTTTGGCCGCATAACGCAGGAACATATTATAGTCACTGCGCATCATGCATACATCCAGGTCATCATCCCAGGGAATAAATCCCTTATGTCTGACTGCGCCCAGAAGAGTTCCGCAGAATGCAAACCACTTTAAACCGTGCCTGGAACACACCCTGTCAAAATCTTCCAAAGCCTGAAGCTGTGCGCCCCAGCATCTTTTCATAAGAGAACCGATCTCAAATCCGGATCTTTCTTCATCTTTGAAAAAATCTTCACCAAGTTTGAAATCCAGCATTTATCCGCTCCTTAGAGATATTTGGAGATCCACTCATCCGAAACTGCATCCGGATGCTTTTTCAACAATTCCCTCATCACCTTCTGATGAGCAGAGTAGTAAGGATATTCATGGGGGGAATGAATCACGGGCACCATAAATCCGGGACCGTAATTTTGTTTCAGCATAGTCTCATATCCTATGGGAATATACACATAACCGGTTTCGAAAGGCGCCTTGAGCAGCTTATCGAAACATTCACGCGGAAACATCATTCTGTCCCCTTCAAAAGTGATGTGTCCGATATTTCCTATGTATCTTCCTTCCTCTGCGGAATTCATCGAATCAGTCATATCGATCAGAATGTTCAGCTGTCTGATGATATCTTTTTCCAGATCGAATTCATATCCGGTGATCATCGATATTTCCGCAAGAACCTGTGAAGGTTCCAGACGATTTCCGTCCTTATCGGTCAAAGGTCCGGACCCCGCAAGTATCTTCCTGCACAGTTCCGTGGCCTGCTTTATCCTGTAATGCAACTGCTTATGTGCTTTTCTTTCTTCAGGATCTTCCACGATATAATCGAGCGGATAAAGGTCAAGTCCCGCAGGATAAGGGAATGAGCAGAATTCTGAAAGTCTGGATTCATCGAAAATGATCGAACGGGTATTGTTTACTCTCGTAATACAGTCATATTCATGATCGTCCTCATCATAATTGACGATCACATATCCCGCCGGGAATTCAAGAGGTGCAACCTGAAGAAACTTCTCATAATCATCCCTGAGCATTCCGATATCGATATCATCATCCCAGGGAATAAAGCCTTTGTGTCTGACGGTTCCGAGAAGCGTTCCGACAAAAGCAAACCACTTCAGTCCGTATTTCTCACAGATACGGTCAAACTCTTCCAGAACCTTCAGCTGGGCACCCCAGCATCTTTTCATCAGTTCCGGAACGGTAAAACCGCACCTTACTTCTTCCCTAAAAAAGTTTTCATCAAGCTCGTAACAAACGGCCACCACTACCTCCAGTCATATACAGGAACGTTCGGAAATTCCTTTCTTATCAATTCCTTTATATGATCCTCCATCCGGATCCTGACCTTCTCCGGATACTGATAATAACCGTCTTCACAGATATAGGGGTATTGAACAACCTCCGAATCCGGAAGCTTCTTTCTCATATTCTTAAGATACTGATCCGAGATCCTGAAAGTGCCGATGCTGATATCCCTGACTTTCCCCTTACCGGAAAGACGTGACACATTTTCGATCATATCCGAATAGCATTTTTTCCAATCGCGGAAATAGATCATCGGATCAAAACACAGTCTTACCGGAAACCCCGCTTTCATCGCAGCATTAACAGCCTTAAGGCGTTCACCCAAAGAAGGCGTTCCCTTTTCAAACTTTTCTATTACTTCATCCGGAGACAAAGTAAATGCAAAGATCGCCCTGTCACTTACGGGAAGGGTTTCAAATATATCCTGTCTCGAACATTTGGTACGGAGTTCGACACTTATATTTTCATGCTCCGATGCTTCACTGCACCATTTTGCCACATATCCCGTTATGCTCTCGAGTGCGTTCAGATCGGTATTATATGACGCACAGACATATACCGGAAACTCCTTTTCCAAAGCCTCAAGCTCGGCAAAGGTCTCATCTATATCCGTAAAAATACATATATCCCTTCCGAGATACATGCCCTTTAGAAAACAATATTCGCAGTCATATATGCAGTTCATGACTCCGGGAGAATAATAAAAATGCTCATTTCCAAAGCTCTGACATACAGGAGCCCCTTCATACAAATGCTTACCCGGATTGTGAGCCAGTATCAGGCTTCTTCCGTCAGATCCATCTTTTCTTTTCAGGTCAAATACATCCTTGTAATGGCCGATATATATGGGATCGGTGCATCCTATCCGGTTAAGTATCCTTACCGCTTCCGCATCTTCGGCCGCATTCTTTTCGACATATATATTCTCAAAAAGAGCATGCGACATAGTCATATATCTCCGCTAATACTTTCTTGGATGAATTCTTATCGGTGCACGGGAGCTTGCCTTCCTCTATTAGCTTTTCCCGGACCGTATCCATATCTATCCCCGCAAGTGACGCATAAATACATATCTGGCGAAGCTGATTTTTCATGGATTCGCTCAGTACCATTTTTTCTGCCAGATCTTGTGGAATTTCGGGGTTTTTATGCATTTCCATAGTCCATATAAGTATACCTTTTTTAAAAATGCCCTACAATACGGAAATTTACTGTATAATATGCGATGTGACTGAGGTCACGAGCCTTTATAACGGAGAATATTATGAAATTTGATATTTTGAAAAACAGGTATTACCTCTACATAACGGAGTTTTTTGCGGGAATGGCAGTCATGGCTGTTGAGCTGGGAGCATCAAGGCTCCTCGCCCCCTATTTCTCCTCATCGCAGATTGTCTGGACCATAATAATCGGAACCATCATGATCGCCATGGCACTCGGTAACGTTGTGGGCGGAAAATGGGCCGATAAGGATTCGGATCCCGCCAGGCTCTTCAGACGCATCCTTATATCCGCAGTATGGATCGCATTTATCCCAGTCCTGGGAAAATACATCATCCTGGCCATCACAGGAGTTATGATAGTCACCGTATCAACGGGCCTTCTTATATGGTCCTCCCTGATCGCCTGCATGGTCATATTCGTTTTCCCTCTTTTCCTTCTCGGAACGGTAACGCCCTCACTGATCAAATACACCATTTCGGATATCGAAGAAAGCGGTTCCGTTGCGGGACGCCTCGGCGCATGTAACACGATCGGATCGATCATAGGAACCTTCCTTCCCACCTTCGTAACAATCCCTTCAGTGGGGACGGGAATGACTTTCCTGATCTTCTCCGGAATCCTTCTTGTGATCGGACTGCTCTTTTTCATATCACGAAAAGCAAAATCTGTTTTGTGCACCGTCAGCACTATCCTCTACATCATCGCATGCATATTCGGACATACATCACACTTTGCATTCTGGATCTCCGATCTTACTTACGAGGGTGAGTCCGTTTACAACTATCTACAGGTAACCGATACCGAGTGGGCAACATCCCTTTCCACCAATGTTCTCTTCGGCGTTCAGTCCATCAAGATGAAGACCGGAAACCTTACCGGAATGTATTATGATTATGCCCTGGCAGCTCCCACAATGGCTCTCGGTTACGAAGATAAATCTTCACAGGTTCAGGAAACGAAAGACATGGACATCCTGATCCTCGGAATGGGAACCGGAACATTCGCGGTTCAGTGTGAGAAATACTTTCCCGGCTGCAATATCACGGGTGTGGAGATTGACGACAAGATCACCGATCTTGCACATGAATACTTCGATCTTCCCGAAGACATCACCGTTTATACTTATGACGGAAGGGCATTTCTTGAGGCGGATCCCGGAAAATATGACGTAATACTGGTTGACGCATATCAGGACATTACGATTCCTTTTCAGATGAGTTCATCGGAATTTTTTAACCTCGTAAAAGGTCATCTCAAAGATAACGGAATCATGGTCATGAACATGAACATGCACGGAAACGGCGAGACCGATATCACAACATACCTTTCCGATACCGTAGCTTCCGTTTTCCCCAATGTTGCAACCGTTAACGTTGCAGGATCCACCAACCGTGAACTCTTTGCATCCGTAAACACGGATCTGTTTAAATCCCTCGAATATAATGCCGGATTTACTGCGGATGACGGACTTAAATATCAGCTCGGTAAAGTGATCGACGGAATGAGTGCATATCACGGAACAGGACTTATCCTCACCGATGATAAAGCGCCGGTTGAGCTCCTCGGAATGGAAGTTATCGATACTCTGATCAACAATGAGATCGGATATTACAAAGAAATATTTCAAAACGAAGGTTTGAGCGGATTGATTGAAAGTCTGTAATCTGTACGGAGAATAAACATGAAGATCAAAACTAAAGCTTTATCCTACAAAGAAGTTAGAGCTCTTCCTCATGCACGCATTCGTGACCCCCGTATCCCCAGTCCCGTTTTAAGAGCACTTATTAAGTTTCTTGCCTCATCCGAATTAAAAAAATCAGACTTTACGATAAATGTCGGAGATATGAAAGGTGTCGGAGATAAGCAGCCGGCACTGTATCTCATGAACCATTCGTGCTTTACGGATCTTATGATCGCATCCCATGTCATTAAGATGCCTTATAATATCATCGCAACCACGGATGCCTTTGTCGGAAAAGAATACCTGATGAGAGCGATCGGCTGCATCCCTACTCAGAAATTCCAGCCCGATATAAAACTGATAAAGGATATTTCCTTTGCACTGACCAAACTGAAAACCTCCGTCCTGATGTATCCCGAGGCGGGATATTCGTTTGACGGAACAACCACCACTCTTCCCGACTCACTCGGAAAGATGATCAAAATGTTCAATTATCCCGTCGTGATGATCCTCTCACACGGTGCATTCTTACACGATCCTTTGTATAACGGATTAAGACTTCGCAAATGTAAGATCTCGGCAGACAAATACACTCTTTTCTCCCCGGAGGAGATCAAAGAGCTTTCTGTCGATCAGATCAATGATAGGATCCGCGAAGCATTTTCATTCGATAATCTTAAAGAGCAGTTTGAAACAGGAACAAAGATCACTGAAGATTTCAGAACCGAGGGCCTTTCCCGTGTTCTCTATAAATGCCCCGTATGCGGTAAAGAAGGCCGCATGAATGCATCAGGCACTGAGATTAAATGTGAGGAATGCGGAAGCACATGGGAACTTACAGAGCTCGGTAAGATGAAGCTTAAGAGCGATGTTCCGGGTTCCATAAACGCTCCCAGGCTTTTCGATCATATCCCGGACTGGTTTTCATGGGAAAGAAACTGCGTCAGAAAAGAAATCGAAGAAGGAACTTATTCCCTCGACGTTCCCGTACACATCTATATGATAGTTGACAATAAAGCTTTCTATGAAGTCGGAGACGGAAGACTTACACACAGCGAGGAAGGATTCCATCTGACGGGCTGTGACGGATAACTTGACTTTACACAAAAGCCCCTTTCATCATACAGTGTCAATTCCGATTACTTCTATTACGAGATCGGAGACATGATCTCAATAGGTGATAAGAACGGACTCTTCTACTGCTTCCCGCCATCAGATGTGGATGTAGTAGCTAAGACAAGACTTGCCGCAGAAGAACTGTACAAGATAAAAAAAATAAGTAAACAAAAGGCAGAGCCGTTTTAATTAACGCTCTGCCTTCATATTTTTCTTCATTTCATACATTCTGGCATCCGCAATTCTCAGACCGTCCCTGATGGTTTTCGCATCATTATCAATGGAATCATAACTTCCGTATGCGGTACTCAGATTAAGTCCCGAATGTCCGGTGTCTTTATTGTTCAGTATAACGTTCAGATCCTTCAATCTGTTTTCAAGCCATTTTCTGTCGCCTTCTGCCTTGGGAGTCATCACATATATAAACTCATCTCCGCCGGTTCTTGCGATATACCCCTTACCTTCAAAAATACTTTTGAGAGTTTCGGCAAACAGTATTATGAATTTGTCTCCCTCCTCATGACCGTAAGAATCATTGGCCTTCTTAAGATCATTCAGGTCAAACTGAACTACTATATACTTCTCTCCCGACGAATCTATCCCGTCAAAGAAGTGCTCGGTTGCCTGTCTGTTGTTAAGTCCTGTAAGCGCATCCGTGTAGGCAAGCTTTGATATCAGACTGATCCTCTCTTCTTCTCTTGCGTTCATTATCGTAGTAGTCATGTAATCAAAAAAGAGTGACAGGACAAAGAATATCATTACAAAACTTGTAACACTTATCGCAAAACCCGCACTTCCTCTGGGTGAATATCGGGCAAAATAATTATATCTGATCAGATCGATACCCGCTGCAACGCCTGTTGCAATCGTTGCATAGGATGATATAAGATGCCTATTTATTCCCTTTATCAGATCATATACCCTGACAAATACAAGCAGGCATATTACAAGCGCATCATATATATGAACAATGGTCAAATGGGCTCTGATGCTTTCTCCGAGAGCAATATGTCTGTAAAAGATATAACCGATATACATCAACCCGGCAAGCCATACAGTACCGAAGAGAGTGTTTCTTCTCCTTGCCATGCGCACACCTTTTTCATCCTTGAACCTTCCGGTCTCAAAGTGAAAACCGATAAAGAAGATCGGTATAAAGAAAAAAGCCAGATAATTGATATCAACCTTGGTTATGATATCCGACGAAAAGATCTCCGTAAGGTTCATACCCGTAAAGAGCCAGATTCCGAATACCAGTGCCAGTAAGGAAAGTGAGGAAAATCTTACAGAGTCTGCAAATGCAAAGGTTCCTCTAAGTTCCTGTGCAAATGCCATGATCAGCATTGCCAGTCCGACTACGATAAAGAAAAATGAAAGTGCCAGATATAATGCCTTTCCTGCGGCATAATCCTGTGAGAAGGTCTCTGCCTTCCACAGCTCCGGGCTTTTGAGCGAAGAATATGCATTGTCTTCTCCGGCGCGTATAACTATCCTCAGATTCTGTCCCGATATGCCGGGGGAGAGCAAAACAGAATAAAATCCGCTTCCGAGTGGAAGATTGTTTTCAAATCGGTCGGTATCTGCTTCGTAAATCAGATCATCGTTCAAATATACCCTTACATCATAATAATGAATAGGGACCACCAAAATACTGTTTTGCGGCGCATTAGCGGGAATGGTGCAGGTCAGCTCCGCTACATCGCCTCTTTTTACTTTACCGAAAGAAAACGATCTCAGATCGACACCCTGATAGGACACCCCGTTAAAAGTCAGGTTCCAGCCGTAATTTAACACAACCGGTTCCTTTCTGCTCACCTCAAGCACCAGGAACAGATACATCACATAAGCAATGCTCAGCACACAGATTGCTGTCATTATGGAAATGCGTATACACGTGTTAAATTTTGTCTTTTTTGCTATTTCTCTTTTCACTTTGTTTCAGGTGATAACCTGCAACGATCACTGGAGCATTATCGCAAGTCCGGTAGGATCGGATACATAAACATGACCTAATGCGTCGGTAGCTGTGCCTCCTACCATAAGCGCTCCGCCTAAAGCGGGATCGAAATAGAATGAAAGACCGTTTATGGTTACAAGTCCGGTCTGAAGCCTTCCGTTTGCATCGGAATAATAGATGGACTTTCCGTCAGAGAACAATCCCTTCTGAAGCGTTCCGTCAGCTCCGAAGTAATAGGTATTGATTCCGTCAAATACGAATCCGTAGCTCATCTGACCGCCGGTAAGAGGATCGAAATAATACGTAGCACCGTTAATATTCTGCATTCCGGTCTGGATATGTCCGAGTGCATCAGCGTAATAAACCGCTGCTCCCACATTGAAGAGTCCTGTCTGCATAACGCCGGTATCCGCAGCCATGTAATAGGTATTGATTCCGTCTGAGAGGAATCCTGTCTGCATAAGTCCGTTTACATCAAAGAAATACTTATATCCCTGAATATCCGTCCAGCCGACTACCATGTGGCCGTTCTCGTCAAAATATCTCATTCCGTCACCGAGTGCTACAAATCCGACCTGCATCAGACCGGTGGGATCAAAATAGTAGATGAAGTCGCCTACAGGATACAGTGCATTTGCGATCAGATGTCCGAAAGGATCGAGATAATAGATTCCTCCGTTTACATTTGCAAATGTATTGGATTGTCTGCGGTAATTGACATAGTAATATGTGAATCCGTCTCTTGATATGAATCCGTTGGGAACAAGATACTGTGACAGATCCTTGAACTGATAATCGATATCAACATGTCCTCTGATACCGGGGATGGTTCCACTGTCCGTTGCCTGCCAGAAGGCAGCGCCTTCGTATGTGCAGGTGTTATACCACTGCGCTACCCACTTGTCGTATCCGAAAGGTCCGATCGTGGAAGTGAGCATACTCTTATTGGAATAAACCATGGGATAATAACCGGCAGCTTCAACGGTCTGGCAGAATACCTGACAGATCATTGCATTGGTCAGGGGATCGAGTGCTTTTTGTCTGTAATTCTCAAGATCGAGTACGACTGGCATGTTAACAACATAAGGAGCAATGGCATTGATGATCCACTGTGCCTCGATTATTCCGTCGGCAACACTTGATGCATATGAATAGATATATACACCTGTCTTGATTCCTACGGCCTGTGCTCCGGCCATGTTCTGGGCAAACTTGTCGTCAAAACCGTAAATGGTTCCGCCGCACTTGATAAATGCAAACTGTACACCGCTTGCTTTAACCGCGTTCCAGTCTATATCTCCCTGCCATGCGGATACATCGATTCCCCATGCAATGGCAGACTCAGCTCCCTTTGCCTCTACCTTATCCATTCCCGGTGTAACAGCCAGGTTAAGTGCAAGGATCACAGCCAGGAAAGTACATATTGTCACTTTAAGAGTTCTGATCAAATTCATCTTATCTCCTCATAATCTGTTTACGGTTTCATCAATAATGCAAAAATAGCATTACACTTTATTATACATAAAAAAGGAGATGGTGGAAACCATCCCCTCTTGTCAATTATGGTTATTGCCCCGGTCCGGTTGTCATCAGCCTCCGAGGTATGCTTTCTTTACGGAGTCGTCATTAAGAAGATCCTTACCTGTTCCGGTATTGACTATTCTTCCGGTCTCAAGAACGTAAGCTCTGTCGGCGATTGAAAGAGCCATCTGCGCATTCTGCTCTACGAGAAGTATCGTAGTTCCTGCTTTATTAAGCGCTTCTATTATCTCGAAGATCTGATCTACGAGAATGGGAGCAAGTCCCATCGAAGGCTCATCGAGCATCATCAGTCTGGGTTTACTCATAAGAGCTCTTCCCATTGCAAGCATCTGCTGCTCACCACCCGAAAGAGTTCCGGCCATCTGTCCCTGACGCTCTTTAAGTCTGGGGAAATGCTCGTAAACCATTTCAAGGGTTTCGGGAATCTCGGAAGCGGGCCTTGTATATGCACCCATCTCAAGATTTTCCTTAACCGAAAGCTGTGCGAAGACTCTTCTTCCCTCGGGACAAAGTGCCATTCCTTCGCTTACAACCTTGTGAGGCGCAACTCCGAGAATACTCTTTCCCTCGAATTCGATGGATCCCTCCCTGGGCTTAAGAAGACCGCCCACGGTATTAAGAGTGGTGGATTTTCCGGCACCGTTTGCTCCGATCAGAGTAACGATCTCGCCCTCACCTACTTCAAAGGATACGCCCTTTATCGCATGTATGCTGCCGTAATATACGTGCAGATTATCAACTTTCAGTACTGTACTCATACTTTTCTCCGCCTAGCCTCTGTGTGTTCCGAGATATGCTTCAATAACCTGAGGATTGCCCTGGATCTGGGAAGGTGTTCCCTTTGCGATTATCCTTCCGAAGTTCAGAACGACAATACTTTCGCATATTCCCATGACAAGGTTCATATCATGCTCGATCAGAAGAACCGCGATCTGGAACTCATCTCTGATCTTACGGATATTGTTCATAAGTTCTTCGGTCTCTGAGGGGTTCATTCCCGCAGCAGGCTCATCCAGAAGAAGGAGCTTGGGTCCGGTTGCGAGCGCTCTTACTATCTCAAGTCTGCGCTGCGCACCGTAAGGAAGTGAATCCGCAGTTACGTTTGCAAGGTCCGCCATTCCGAAGATATCAAGAAGCTCAAGAGCTTTTTCGTGTGCTTTCTTTTCTTCCTTCCAGTAGTTGGGAAGTCTGAAGATTCCGGCTGCGGTATGATATCCGATATGATTGTGAAGACCTATCTTAACGTTTTCTTCAACCGTGAGTTTGTCGAACAGTCTTATATTCTGGAAAGTTCTTGCGATACCCATCTGATTGACCTGTGAAGGAGTCATATTATGAGTATCTTTTCCGCCCAGAAGGATGGTTCCTCTGGTGGGCTCATAAACCTTCGTAAGAAGGTTGAATATCGTGGTCTTGCCTGCACCGTTAGGACCGATCAGTCCGCATATCTCGGTAGCACCGATTCCGATGTTGAATTCATCAACAGCTACGAGGCCTCCGAAATCTATGCCAAGATGAGCCGCTTCCAGAACAAGGGGCTTACCGAGGTCTTTTTCGGGAACGAAATTGGGACTGGGCACATTAACGAGTTTTACTTCGGGAGACTTACTCATTATTTTCTGCCTCCTTTCGATATTCTCATTCGTAATTTCTTGAAAAATGTATCAAGCTTACCTTTAAGCTTCTCGTTATTGGTTCCGAGCATAACCAGGATAAGGACTATCGCATATACGAGCATACGGTAGTCGCTGAACTTTCTGAGAAGCTCGGGCAATACGACAAGTATTCCGGCTGCTATAAGCGATCCGGTCATATTGCCGATTCCACCCAATACGACAAATACGAGAACAAGTATCGAGGTATTGAAATCAAATTTCTTGGGTACAAGTGTCGAATAGTTAAGCGCATATACGGCGCCTGCAGCACCTGCCATAGCCGCAGATACGGTGAATGCAAGCATCTTGTATTTCATGGGTGAAAGTCCCATGCTCTCTGCTGCGATCCTGTTATCCCTTATTGCCATGATCGCACGTCCGGTTCTTGAATTGACCAGATTCTGGATCACGATAAGGATAATAAGGAGAAGAATGATCGATGCGACAAAGGTTGAGATCTTTCTGATCCCTACCGCGCCCATGGGTCCGTTGATAATAACCTTACCCGTAGCGCTCATTGCAAGAGAAGCGGGATTGTTGAATGCGAAATGCACGCCCTTTTCATCGATACCTACGTAGAGACAGTTAAGAATGTTCTTAATGATCTCACCGAATGCAAGGGTAACGATTGCAAGGTAGTCGCCGTTTAGTCTGAGAACGGGGATACCGATAAGGAATCCTGCGATTGCCGCAATTATCGCAGCGACGATTATACTTACGATAAGGCTTGAAATATCGGATGAGCCTTCCATTGCGCTGCTTACGATAACGGCGGTAAATGCTCCGACCGACATAAAGCCCGCATGTCCCAGAGAAAGCTCTCCAGAGATACCTACAACGAGGTTAAGGGATACGGCCATCATCATGTAACATGCTATCGGAATAAGCTGACCCTTAAGGGAACTTGAGATATTGCCGGTAGATACCAGTACCTGGGAAATTACAAAAAACGCAAGAACTATTCCGTAATTGAGAAATGCCTTTTTGGAAGCCGCGGAGGCTTTTTCGAATATCTTCATCTGCTTTGCCTCCTTATACTTTCTCGTGAATCTGCTTACCAAGCAGGCCTGTGGGTCTGAAGATAAGTACTACTATCAAAACGCCGAATACGATCGCATCCGCAAGCTCGGAAGAAATGTAAGCTCTTGCCAGAATCTCGATGACTCCGAGGAGAATACCTCCGATCATCGCACCGGGAATGGAACCGATTCCTCCGAATACCGCTGCGGTGAATGCCTTGATTCCGGGAAGTGATCCGGTTGTAGGCATCAGAGTGGGATATGCCGAGCAGAGAAGAACGCCTGCGATAGCGGCAAGTCCGGAACCGATTGCGAATGTAAGTGAAATGGTGAAGTTAACATTGATTCCCATTAATGTTGCGGCACCCTTGTCCTCGGATACGGCTCTCATTGCTTTACCCACCTTGGTACGTGTGGTGAAAAGAGTGAGGACAACCATTATGATGATATTTGCAAAGATTGCCACAAGAGCAACGGGAGAGATCTTAGCGTTAAAAAACTCAATAGCCTCCGCATTTTTGAACATATCGGGGAATGCTTTGGGATTTGCTCCCCAAAGAAGAAGTGCTGCATTCTGCAGAAAATAAGACATTCCGATCGCGGTTATAAGAACCGCAAGGGAAGTGGCAGAACGAAGAGGCTTATATGCCAGACGCTCGATCGTGATACCTAAAATGGTACAAACTATGATTGCGAGGAGAAGCGCAAGAGGTGCGGGAAGTCCGGCCTTGGTCATCGCGAAGAAGGAAACATACCCTCCGACCATAATGACATCACCGTGTGCAAAGTTAAGCATCTTGGCAATACCGTATACCATCGTATATCCAAGTGCGATTATCGCATATATACTTCCTAAGCTGATGCCGTTGATCAAATGTACAAGCATGATGCGTTCTCCCTCAAAATACATCGGGCGCTTTTGACGGCGCCCGGTGCCACACTTTAAATTTCTTACAACCGAAATACGAAAGAATTTCGTATTTCAGCGCTAACGCGTAGCGTTTGCGCCTTTACATACCTACGTAAACACCGTCTTTGATGACTACAGCCTTGGGCTCTTTGTTAACCTGGCCGTTAGCATCCCAAACCATTCCGAGACCGGTAACACCGTCAGCGGAGAATTCGGAATCGGTAAATACGGAGATAAGGATCTCGCAAAGCTCTTCTGCGCTCATTCCGGTAACATCAAGTCCGCCGTTCTTTGCTGCATAGAACTCAAGTGCTGCCTTAATAGCATAAGCACAGTCATATCCGTCAGCTGCAAACTGAGAAGGAACCTCGCCGAACTTCTCGGTGAACTTCTCTACGAAATTCTTGGTAAGATCGTCGGTAGCGTCAGCTGAGAAAGGAGTAAGAAGCATAACGCCCTCTGCAAGAGAGGTGTCAAATCCCTCGATGGTAAGGATTCCGTCCATTCCGTCTACACCGAAGAACTTGGGAGCATAACCGATGGAATCGGCCTGCTTAAGGATAAGTGAAGCGGGGGTGTAGTAAATGGGAAGGAATACAAGGTCTGCACCGTTAGACTGAGCATCACCAACCTGAACTGAGAAATCGGTGGTGTCATCGGTGAAAGTGGTCTCGGAAACGATCTCAAGTCCGAGCTCCTCAGCCTTAGCCTTGAAGGTCTGGTAAATTCCGGTTGAATAAGCATCAGCGTTGTTGTAGATGATAGCAACCTTGGTAGCAAGCTTGTTATCAAAAATGTACTGAGCGGATGCTGAACCCTGGTTAGGATCTGCGAAGCAAAGCTGGAAAACATTGTCCTTGCCTTCGGTTACTGAAGTAGCTGAAGCGGAAGGAGTGAGCATGAATACTCTGTCGGTGTTAGCTTCTGCAGAAACTGCGATACAAGGGCTGGTGGTAACGGTTCCTGCGATAGCCTGAACGCCCCAGTCCTGAAGCTGGTGATAAGCGTTAACGGACTTCTCTGCATCGTGCTCATCATCCTGAGCCTGAAGCTCAATGGTGAATCCGGTTCCTGCAGCATTGATCTCGTCAACAGCGATCTGAGTTCCGTTTACAACAGCGTTTCCGTAAATAGCAGCGCCGCCGGTAAGAGGTCCGATAACACCAAGCTTAAGAGTTCCGGTAAGAGCTCCGTCTCCGGTAGCTGCGGTGCCTTCAGTTCCGCTGTTTGCGGGAGTGGTAGGCTCGGCAGGGTTGTTACCGCATCCTGCCATAGCCATAACCATGGCTCCGGCCAGGATAAGTGAAAGCAATTTCTTTTTCATAATATTTCCTCCTGTTACATCAACATATAACAAAACAGCCGAAGGTTACTAACACGCTTTAGCCCCCTTTGGCTATGAAAAGCATTTTATTGGAAAGAACGCATTTAGTCAATGTTAAAATATACAAATATTCGTGTATACAATTCTGTTTTTTAAACAATTCGCCTTTTCCGGGCTTATTTTATAAACAATATTCCGAGCGTTCCGGGGCCGCAATGCGAGGAAATGACTCCTCCCGCCCTGGTTTCGATGACTTCTTTGAAAACGCCCAGAGACTCCAGATATTTTCTGACTTCGTCAACGATCGCTCTCTCGGATTCACGTACTGTATGGGTTATGAATACCCTGTCATGATCGGCATCAAGAAGTGCCTCCTCGAGATCCGTCGCATACTTCATTACGGAATTTCCCAGACTTCCGCGGTATTTTTTGCTGACTCCCATGGCTCCGTCTTTTACAACTATCTCGGGATGAAGCTTTAAGGTACCCGCAAGAAGTGCCGTAACGGCAGAACATCTTCCGCCTCTGGCCAGATATGTAAGAGTGTCCACAACAAAACTTGCCCTGACTCTGGGGATCAGCTCCCCGATCTCTTTTACGATCTCCGAAGCTTCCTTTCCCTCAGCTGCCATCTCGGCGGCCTTTATTACCAGAAGCCCGATACCGGTGGACAGATTGGCGGAATCTATTACGTGCATGCGTCCGTTTCCGTTATCCTCAGCATATATGGATGCAAGATTATGGGTGGAACTCATTCCCGAAGAAATGGTGAACAAAACGATCTCATCACCTGCATCCAAAACGGGCTTTACGGCTTCCTCGAGTCTTTCGGTCGTTATTGCTGCCGTTTTGGGGGTTGTCTTATTATCATCCGCCCATTTAAAGATCTCCTTTTGCCCGAGCCCTTCGCCGTCATAATAACTTTTATCCCCCATGATGATACAGAGCGGAATGATGGTTATCGCATATTTTTTAATAAGCTCTTCGCTCAGATCACAGGTTGAATCAGAAAAAATCTTTACTCCCATTTAATCCTCCAAGATCATTTTACATATATCCTGTAATACGTTGTTTCCACTACCTCGGAAGCTCCGTATTCATTTTCGAGATAATCATACAGCCAGGATGAAGCAACTACGGAATCCATAACTCCGTCGTAACATTCGACGGCTATCATATCGGGCGCTCTGTCCGGCCTTGCCATCCAGTACCGGGCGTAACTTTCACCGTAATTTTCCGTCATGATCGTAGTTCCGTGTCCGATCCGCGCATCCGTGTATAAATATGCTCCGGCATCCCCCGTTATCATAACGTAATCCGCATTATCAAGTACCTCAGGAAGTTCCTCATTATCTATCCGGGCTTTATTGGCATACATCCTCTCAAGGATAAGGTAACGCTGCGGTCCGGACGGAACCCTGGCTTCGGCATCGAATATATTAAGAAGCCTGTTTCTGGGATTTCCGTACTGAATGATGTTTATAAAGATCACCAGTACCACACCTGCGGTAAAAAGAATACGTTCACCGCCGGTCTTTTTTTCATCCGGAACACATAAAGCCATTACCACCGCAAAAAAGACGGTCAGATATTTTGCGGATGAAAAAACGCTCTGATTGCAGGCAACGAGGACGGTCAGGAAGATCGCACCGCTTCCTCCCGCATATAATGCAAGGAGTTTTTTCTCCTTATCGCGGTATATATGCCCTTTTGATCCGTATATAAAGGCAATCAGCGAAACAAACAGAATGCATCCGAAAGTGTATTCAACCGGATAAACATCATTCTTAAGCAATATGTGCAGGCTTCTCCATAAAAAGACGAGAACAAAACATATCGGAATTATGAGTTCTTTCTTTTTAAGGACGGAGGATATCAGGATACCGGCGCCTGCAAAGCCTGCCATAAATGCGGCAATTATGAGAACGTCCACACCATACCCTGCAATTTTTGCGATTCCGCCCCCGTGTGTCGTATCACTTAATATCATCATACGGACAGATTCCGTAAGTTCACTCACAGACATGTAAGAAAGAATTCTTACAATATATAAAGTACCGGCTGCGATACATACGGAAAGGATCACTGTTGCCTCTCCCCTGCGGTCCTTTGATACGGCGAAAGCATATATAAATATGAATATCGCAAATATCAAAGACGGCGGATATGACATTACGCATACCGACAGGAAAACGCCTGCTGCAACTGACAGGAAATACCTGTTTTTCTTATTTTCTTCAGCCTTATCAAGATACAGTCTGTCAAGACAAACAAGAGTAAGGACGGATGACTGGTTGATCAGATTTGAAAACTCAGGTATGCAGATCGACTTGGGAGTAAGATTTGCATAAAGCACCGCTGCAATAAATGCGCTTTTCTCAGGCAAATGTCTCTTCAAAGCCCTGTAAAGTACATAGGATACGATCAAATGGATTGCCATTCCGCAGGCTCTTACAAAAACAACCTCACCCTCTCCGCTTTTTACAACAGTTTTGTAAATCCACAGGAAAAATTCTATGGCGTATCCGGAAGTCTGATGAAGCTCCCACGAATCTTTGAACAACAGATCGCCCTGCAAAAATCTGTTTCCGATTGCAAAAGCATATCCCTCATCTATGACCCATCCGAAGAAGATCATCTTGACTGCAGATACCAGAGTAAGTCCGAGCAGTATTAATTTTACTAAAGAAAACTTTTTCTTCATTTAATCAGGATCTGTCACAAAATCGGAATTGTCTTCTTTGCTTTCCTCTTCGGGTTTCTTCCTGCGCGAAAAGAGCGGTATCACATAAACGGGGATGAGCATAAAGAACGGATACATATACCTGAATGCGGAAACAGGTCCGAGCAGATATGTGGCCCACAAAGCACCGGTCAGTAAAACTGCGGCAGTATATCCTTTATTGCGTCCCTTGATCACGGAATACAAAGCAAAGACAAGGACAATAAACGGAACGGAAAGCGAAAACGGAAGAACTTTTACAGTTCCCGCATTCTCAATCCCTTCTATCACCATATCATAAAATCCGCGCGTCTCGGAAATGATCGGATTTCCGGTCACTATGTACACATAGATAAAAACATTATCGGTCTCGATATATCCTCTTGAGGAATATCTGTCGGTTATCGCAGCACCCGGATACCAGAGCTGCACATTCTGTGTCAGAAAAGCATCGATGAATTCACCGGGATACTTCCTTACAAGGTGCATATACAGATCCCAGAATGCCGACTTATCCGAATCATAAAGTTCATCATTAAATGTAAACTTAACGGTGTCCGCAAGTCTCGGATTATATTTTCCGGCCTCCATATAACGCTCCGTGATGAATATTTCCGGAAGCGTAAGTTCGGAATATCTGTGAACATAAACCGCAGCCACCTGATTTATAGGTACGCTCAGCGATTCATGTGATTCGCTCTTAATAACCCCACATGCGGGATAAACAAGTGCCATGATGAGAGCGGATACGATAACCCCTGCAAGCGATGATACGAAAAGCTTCATCATTTTGTCTTTTCTCATGAAAAACAAAACAATGACAAGAACCAGACCTGCGGGAAGAAAATTATTTCTCAGAAGTGATGCAAGTACGATCAACACAAAAAATAAAACCGGATTTACCTTCTCCCCTCTGCCTGCTTTAAAGAGATTAAGTACCGCCAATATGACCGCACACGAAAACAAAACATCCTTGGTCATCTGGATCGAAAACACACCAAATGCAGGATACAGTGCATAAAAGAGCATTGTTATAACGGGGAGTGGCCATCTGCATCCTTCCTTGATCTCACATCTGACAACCAGGCCGCAGACTGCCGATACGACTATGATCTGGAAAATACAATATATAACAAGCCCGTAGGGATGAGGAATACCCCACCACTCAAGAGCGATAAAGAAATTCCAGATCAGTGTATGAAGAACCGGATGGTGATTTGATAAAGGAAGAACTCCGAATGCCTGAAGAGTCTGCCATTCGGAATCATATCCGAGAATCCCAGGAAAATACGATAAAAGTGCGATTACCGATGTTCCGGCCGTAAGGATAAATGTGATAAAAGGAAACCATTTATATATGCCTGGAAGCTTATCTTCTACGGTAAATTCTCTTTCTTCGCCTCTTATGACCGCTCTTCCGATAAGTGCAAATATGGGAACAAGCGGAATAAAAACAAACAAAAACATCAGGGCATTTTCTTTGGGTGCCCTCAAAAGACCGGAAAGCGAATTATAATTATATACACTTCGCCCGACGGTTATTATACCTGCCAAACAAATGGAAAAAATGACTTCGGAAAAACCGATGAAATGCTTTTTCTTAACAGAACCTTCCAATTTATCTCCCCGCCCCGGCCGTAAGCTTTACAACTTCCGCCAGATGCTCTTCAGGACCCTTGCCCTCATATCTGAGGATCATATTTATACTGTCATCTCCGTCCAAAAGAGGTTTAAGAAAATACTTATCCCCTTCCCACATGGGCAGGTCAAATACCCTGCTCTTATCTATCCACTCGAGCTTTCCCTCATCACAGGGTTTGGTTATCTTGCCTTCATATTCCGATGCGCTGAACAGATACATCTCCTCATCGTCCCACATTTCGGATATGAATTTTATGATTCCGTGGAAATGATACTTTGTAACGGTAAGGCCGGTTTCTTCTGACACCTCGCGTTTCATACACTCTTCCGGTGTTTCGCCTTCCTCGGTCTTTCCGCCGACGCCGATCCATTTACCTTCGTTCGCATCGTTTTCTTTTTTATTTCGATATAAGAGAAGAACCTTGTCTTCCTTAAATATGTAACAAAGAGTTGTTTTTCTCATTTCTCCGTAACCGTATCTGAAATAACACATTCTTAAGTTTAGCTTTTTTGCGAATAGGAATCAAGAACACTAAAGCCCCCACGTGCGGTAATGCACGCAGGGGCTTTTGACAGATAAGGTAATTACTTATGAAGCCAGATCCTTTTTATCAAAATAAACAAATGAAAACGCCGTAAAAATTACCGTGACCGCAATTCCGAAAAGTATGGCCCCGGTGCGGATATCTTCTCCCGAGAATATCTCGGATGCATTGGAATACGAAAAAGGTCCGGCAAACAAACAGCCCTTCATATCGGGAACGACGCGTCCGATCAGATCGTAAGCATAAAACATAAGCGAAAGACCCAGCGCTGCACCGATCCTAGTCTTGGATGACATGGCGGAAATCGCAAAACAGATCCCCGCGATCTCAAGATTCATCAGAAACTGCATGAACATATATATGGTAAATTCGGTGACGGGAAGTTCTTCTCCAAGCGCTGCAAATCCGCATATATAAAGCACGGCGCATATCACGGTAAAGATGAGCAGCATTACCAGGATGCATAGTGCTTTTGCCGCTACGATCTTTTTTCTCGATACCGGCATGGAAAACAAAAACTCGCCGGTGTGAAGTTCTTCTTCCTTGGAAAGCATTCCTGCCGCGACAAGAGCTGAGAACAAAGCTCCGCCAAGCCCGTGAACCGCTCCGACTTCCGTGGCAAAAAATCCTTTTAAGGTAGCTATACTCAAAGTACTCATTCCGAATGCATCCGAAAAAGCACCCATGTTTGAAAACATATCTGCCATTTCTTTCATGTCACCTTCCATGGTCTTGTAGAGCAATATACATGAAAGACCCATTCCGCCAACGGCAAGGCTCCAGATAAGAAGCATTTTCAGATTCAGTCTGAGCTCTTGTTTAAATATCTTATTCATGCCTCTTCCTCCGTTTCCTCATAGAATTTCAAAAACTCTTCATCATCTATCTTGGGACTCTCCAGCATGGTAAGCTTTCCTTCCCGCATTATCGCGGCATGCCTGCAATATTTATTTACTTCGGTCAGGACATGAGTCGATAACAGACAGGTGGCTCCCTGATCGACATATTCCGTGATAAGCTCGAAAAAGCTTCTCTGCATAAGGGGATCGAGACCGCCGGTAGGTTCATCAAATATGAACAGCTTCGGTTTATGCTGCATAGCACATACTATGCTGACCTTTTTCTTGTTTCCGTATGATAATTCCCTGATCTTCTTATTTGTGTTTACTTTAAGTCTCTCACAAAGCTTCCCCGCTTCTTCGCTGCAATCGATGCCTCTGATATCCGCGGCATAAGATATTACTTCCGAAACCTTCATGGAATCATAGAACCATGCTTCCGAGGGCATATATCCGACCTGTGTGAGGATTTTTTCTCTGTCCTTCACACTGTCCATACTCCACAGAGAAAACAGTCCGGCGAGCGAATATCCTCCCAAAACAACCGGAATATCATTTTTTAATCCGTACCTGTTTTTTACGTTCGGGATCAGCTCATCAAGCACATATTCAAGCGTCTTTTTCGCCCCGTCCCCGAATCCGTTGTCTCCGAACACGGGAGGTGCGGGCCATGGTGACAATTCCTTATTCCAGTCATCTATGTGAAAAGAAACCATTATAAATGAGCGTGCAGACAGCTCTTTTATCTTTTGGACCTGCTTATCGAGAAAGCCTTCTTCATCCTGCGAGGAAGGCTGAATAAGCAGCATCTCCGGATCCGGTTCAAAATAGGATATGCAAGGTCTTGATCCGATTGTGAGGGTTTCTTTTTCCATAAATCAATAATATCACAGCCTGCAGGCAAACCATAGATGCCCCTCGAATACATTTGTGATATACTTTGAACTTGGAAGTCACAATGCATGCGAGGAAAATATGCTTTTTAATTCTCTTTCTTTTCTGGTATTTTTTCCAATCTGCATAGCCCTGTACATGGTAATGCCCCGCAAAGCAAGAGTATATCTGCTTCTTGCAGCGAGTCTTTATTTCTATATGTGCTGGAATGTCTCGTATGTGGTACTTCTGCTCATATCCGTAACCGTCACCTACGGAGCAGGCCTTGCGATCGGTAATCTCAAAACAGATCACGACAAAAAACTTACCGTTGCCGCCGCTCTGATCGTCAACTTCGGAATCCTTTTTGTTTTTAAATATTTCAATTTCTTCTCGGAGACTCTCGGCAAGATAACCGGAAAGGATATGCCCACCGTCAGTTTTCTTCTCCCGGTCGGAATATCATTCTATACCTTTCAGGCAGTCGGTTACCTGATCGATGTCTACAGAGGCGAAAAGCCCGAGAGTAATTTTGCGCGTTACGCCCTCTTTGTTTCATTCTTCCCTCAGCTTGTTGCAGGCCCCATAGAAAGATCGAAGAATCTTCTTGCAAGGATCAGACGTCTTGATAACGAAGATCTGATGAATAAGGAAGACTTTATCAAAGGCGTCTATACGATGCTTTACGGGTACTTTCTTAAGATGATCATTGCCGACAGGCTTGCGATCTCGGTAGATCACGTTTTTGATGTAAGTGAATATTCCTCATTTAACGGATTCCAGCTTGCGATTGCTGCGGCATTTTTCTCGATACAGATTTACTGTGATTTTGCCGGATATACTTATATCGCGATCGGTGCCGCAAGAGTAATGGGTATTAAGATCTGCGATAACTTCAACACCCCCTACCTGTCGATGGGCATCAAGGATTTCTGGAACAGATGGCACATGTCGCTCACCGGGTGGTTCAGGGATTATCTGTATTTTCCTCTCGGAGGAAGCAGAAAAGGAACCATTCGTAAATACATCAATATCATGATCGTATTCATAGCAAGCGGTCTCTGGCACGGCGCAGCATGGCATTTTGTGGTCTGGGGTCTCCTTCACGGCGTGCTCAGAGTATCAGAAGAAATCTTTACTCCGGGAGCAAAACAGTTATTAAAAACTTTCAACTTAAAAACAGATACTTTCGCCACCCGCATACTCAGAATATTCATCAATTTCATCATAGTAACAATTCTGTGGATCTTCTTCCGGGCGCAGAGCACCGGGCAGGCGCTTCATATCATCAGACTGATGATCACATCGATCAGGCCCTGGCAGTTTTTCAACGACTCCATACTTTCGATCGGATTGGACGCCAAGGAACTGAATGTTGCTCTCATTGCAATGTTATTCATGACATTGATCGATATATGTAAGAAAAAAGGCAGGGATATCTTATCCGATCTCTACCGTCAGAATACATGGTTTACTTTCCTTACCGTTTTTGCCGCGATCATCATTATCGTTATTTTCGGCGTATACGGTGCGGATTATGATGCAACACAGTTTATCTATTTCCAGTTTTAGGGAGCTTTGAATTTGAAAAAGATCAAGTCCATAATTCTTTTCATATTGTTCAATGCCCTGCTTATAGCGGCTTTAGTGTGCATGAATTTTGTATTCAGGAACAAAGAATACGAAGGAGCACAGGATAAATTCGCAAAGTGGAATCCAGCGCATGCGGACATTGTTTTTATCGGAACCTCGCATCAGTTCTGCTCAATCAATCCGGATCTTCTCTATGACGAGTACGGAATCGAATCCTTTATGCTTGCAACCAGTGCGCAGACTGTTCCGATGTCATATTACGCGGCCATGGAAGCGATCGAGTTAAAGCATCCCGATACGATAGTATTTGAGATCAGTTATGTCGCCAATGATTTCAGAACGCTTGCCGGAATGGACCACTGTTTCTTCGACGGATTCCCGAGATGCAATGCCAGAAAAGAAGCATTGGACGATCTTGTGGAAAAGGATCAGCAAATCTATTATCTTCTTCCTCTCGGTATGTTCCACTCAAGATGGAAGGAGCTTGATGAAGCGGACTTCAAAGATTTCCCGTTATCGGACCGTGGCACATTCTTCAATGCACAGATCTTTATCGGTGCAGAGATACCTCTTCAGGATCCCGAAGTGACCGAACCGATCCCGGGAGAGATGGAAAAATATCTTCTGAAGATGTTTGAACTGTGTAAAGAAAACAATGTAAAGCTCATCCTATATGCGGCACCGTTTAACGGTCTGTATCTGTACGATGAATATTGTACGCAGGATCTTCTGCTTCGCGAGAGCATGTTCAACTATACAGGAAAGCTTGCCGAAGAAAACGGAGTGGAATTCCATAATCTGTTTTATGAACTTGATGCCATCGGCATTAATGACGAAACCGACTGGATGGATTCACAGCATTTTAATTGTCTGGGTCAGGCCAAGATCACCAGGTACATGATGGAAAACGGCTACCTCGGTCGTTAACCGGGATAGCTGTTTTTATATGCGTTTCTTTTATTTTAATATCTTTTCGCTTCCGTACAGATTGAAGTTTCCGATCCTTTCAAAAGGCGTTACGGTTTTGTTCATTTCATCTATGAGCTTCTGCCAGAACTCTCTGTCCGAATGTGACTCAAGATCCTTTATATACATATCGGCGGTCAGGATGTTATCGCGAAGATATATTTTGGCAGCTTTAATGTTTTCATTGAGAGCCATCACTCTTTCCTGAAGAACATTCACAGACACATTCTCTCCGTTTGAAAGAGCAATTCTGGTATCCTTTCTTCCTCTGAGATACACTTTATTATTCCTGATGCATCCGATATCTCCCGTGAGGAAATATCCGTCCTTGTCGAACGCTGCTTTTGTTGCTCCCTCATCGTTCATATATCCGCAGAAGATATTATCTCCCTTTGCCGCAAGTTCACCGTATCCGTCTTCATCGGGATCAATGACCTTGGCTTCAATATCTTCAAAAAGAGTTCCGACGCTTTCTGCATCTTCCTCACCAGGATAGTCGATGGAAAAACCGGAAGATGTCTCGGAAAGTGCATAGGCATTCATCATATATATGCCTGCCTCTTTATATTCGTTTCTCATTTCTGCAGAAAGCTTTGCACCTCCGCAGAAGCAGTACTTCATTTTTCCTCCGAAGAGAGCCGCAAGAGGAACTCCCATCGCTTTGGAGCCTTCTATAAATCTTGTGAACACGAGCGGTACGCCGCAGAAGATCGTAGGATGGATGCCCATCATCTCCTGTGCCATTTCTTTAACCGATCCGGCAAGATATACTTCAAAGCCAAAGACAAGCGAATAAACAAAGTTGTATATCGCACCATACGTGTGATTAAGCGGAAGGAAAAGGTAACATATGTCTTCGTCTGAAACCTGTACTCTTCTGCCAAGCGATCTCCATCCCGAGAAAACATTTTTGATCGAAAGCATTACCGCTTTGGGGAATGTAGTTGTTCCGCTGGTAAACACAACCTTTGCGGGAGTTGTTTCTTCACGTCCCTCAAGTGAAAACAGTTCGCCGAGTTTTTCCTTTCCCTCATCAAGACAAGCCGCAAAATCATTTTGAACGGATATGAATTTGATATCGGGAAAATCTTTTCTTAATCTGTCGACCGTTTCTGCCTGCCTTTCATCATATATGATCGCAGACAGCTCACATTTTGTGACCGAATAAACGATGTTTTCATATGACCAGTCTTTGTTAAACCCGACACTTACGCCGACATAACACATTATGGCGATATCGGATATCATCCACTCGATACTGTTGGGTCCTAAGATACCTATGATCTTGTCTTTATATCCGTTATGAACGAAATATGAAGCAAGATAATTTACATTCTCTATAAATGAAGCAAAAGTAACCGGTTCAAATCCGTTTTCTTTCTTTTCATGAAGATAATTTCTCTTACCCCATTTCGAATAATCGTCTTTCAGAAAATTCTCAAGTGTGTTTTCCATTTCAATCCCACCTTTCTCAGATTCAGACCAGTGGATGTTTTAGAAGAACATATTCATAAATATCTGTTTTTTCTTCGTCAGCATAGTTTTGTGTTACCTTGCCGTCTCTTGCCAATGCTCCTATGCTTGGAAGTCCGTTATGCATCAGTTCCTTCATTATCGAATAAACCAGTGCTTTTCCGAGGCCTCTGTGATTCTGATCAACACCCATATAGAGCATTACATATTTTTTCGGGCTCTTCCTGGTTCTGAGTATTCCCGGTATATCAAGGAGTCCTGCATGATAAACTGTATTCCCGTAATCAGGCAGGCTTATATAGAATCCCACTGCCCTGCCTTCATAATATGCCATCTTGGTCATACTCATGTTCATGATGGTTTTATAGCTTTTAAACATTTCGCAAAAGTCTTCTCTCGAAACGTTTTTGTATATCGGAAAATCACTGTATAGTTCAGTGATCAGCGTATATACCTCATCAACAGCCTTTTCGTAGTCTTCCCTTTTAGGGCTTTCGATCACGTAGCCCTGAGCAAGAAACTCTTTATATCTGTTTTCGAATTTCTCATTCACATAGTCCTCACCGACACTTCGGAATGCACTCGAAGTGTAATGTTCGCACACCATGTATCCGCTGTTTTGGAACAGATCAAGATAATAATCTTTGTTGTAGGGTTCTCCGGTATAGGGAGGCAGATCAAATTTATTGATCTTAAGGCGATACTTAAGCCAGAAAGATGCATCAACAGGTCCGATTATCTCTATGCATTTCTTTTCACGTGATATTTTCTCTGCTTCCGTAAACAGGAAAGATGAAACCTCTTTATCATTGATACACTCGAAAAATCCGAGATATGCGTTTGTATCATTTTCATATGTCGTGATAGCAAATCGCCCGACGGTTTCTTCCTCTTTTAATATCAGATATGCATCGAGCGTAAAATACTTGGACAAAGGATGTGTTTTTTCCAGAAGAGATTTCATCTGGGAAGCACTCTCCATATTATCCTTCTTCGAATAAAGCTTTTTTGGAAGATCAACGAATCTTTTGATATTTTGTTTATCCAATCCTACACTTATGATTTCCATTATGCTCTCCCGAGTATTTCTATTTTACCTGTTCCGCCATCCATTCTTATAAGGTCGCCGGTTTTTACGGTGTCAGTTAATCTGTCGACCCCGACAACGGAAGGAATATTTAATTCTCTCGATATTATCGCTGTATGAGACAAAAGCGATCCTTTTTCCGATATGACGCCCTTAGCCGAAGCAAGCAGAAATACCCATCCCGGATCGGTCATTTTGGTTACGAGGATTTTGTCCTTAACATCATGCGCATACAGCTTGTCATCAGATGCAAGACCGTCTATCTGTGCAGTGATATCTGACGGGATCTTTACCCCTTCGAATATTGATATCAGTTCATCCGAAACTTCTTTTACATTTTTCGTATTTAGTTTCTCAAGAGCACTCCTGACAGAAGAATCGATTTTATTTGCGGCAATGATCTCATCATATATATCCGTATCAAGAATATAACCGCCGGGGACATTGAATCCCTGCTTCTTCATCTGAAGCAGGAACTTTCCCTTATTTCCGAGCTTCTCTTCTCTTTGTTCGTCGACTGCAAGTTTGATGATCATGTTTTTCTCCAACTGTTAAAACGGGTTTTTTCTAAGCTTACAAACATATAAAAGCATATTCACGATAATATGCGTAAGTGCTCCTATAAGAACGTAAAGCAGATACAATCCTATACCCAGATCGTAGAATAACCATACTACAAGTGCACAGCCGAAAATCGAATCCGCCTGATCGAGGAAAATGAAAAACACCTTCCATCCTCCGGATATAGTCTTTCCGGGTGTAATATCCAATCTTCTCTTTAAAAAGCTGTTGGGTAATTCAAACAGAGCATATCCGAATCCGAGAAGAACTCCAGTCATCAGATTAAACGGAACTGTGTTCTCATGATTTACATAGAAGAAATTCAGATGGTCAAGATTTGCCGCATGGCAGATCAAACCCCAGATCACGGATGAGACCGTATCAAAGATCAAATATCCGATAAAACCTTTCCAGGTTTTGTTTTCTCCGAATATCCTTTTTCCGTCACGGAAATTCTTCCCCATATCCATCCGTATTTTCTCGCCTCCTCAACGACTCTGGATAACAGCTCCCTGGCAATGCCTTTTCTGCGATAGTCGGGATCTGTGAACATGCTGGATAAGAGACCGATTTTTCCACTCGGACAACTGAAATACGGAGGCTTTTCCACAAAGGACATTCCGCTTGTCCCCACTATTTTCTCTCCGTCCATGGCAAGCCATGACACAAAAGTTCCGTCACTCATATGTCTGTTGTAATAGTCTCTGAGATTAGGAACAAGATCGATATCCTCCGTTGCACCCTCTTCACGGAGCTGCCCTATTCGCATGTTTATAAAAACATCAAGTTCCTCTTCAGAAAGCTTCTTGTAACTTATGTCCATTTCATCACCTCCGATATTATTCCGGTCCTCTTAAAGTCTTTTACGCTTCGTATCCTAACAGGATCATTTTATCACATTGAACAAAAATAAAAATACCGGCAGTGCACTGTAATGTGCCTGCCGGTTTAAGGAAGATTAAAAAAGAGAATAGATTCTGTTTAGTTTACTTACTGCATCTGCGGAAAAGAGATTGTTTTGTATAAGTAACCTCTCCTTCGGATTCGATCTTATCCCCGAAATACTTTAAGATCTTTTTCCTGTTTTCATTTATCAGCTTTTGCTGTCCTTCATACATCCGAAGCATTCTGTCAAGGATCTCCTCAGCATCGGTATAGTGCCAGGTGTTTACAAGTGTAATGCAATCAACCTTTTTGAAATACTTCTTCAGCATTTCATCGCATTTATCCTGAGCTGCCTGTTCCTCATTAATACGTTCATCAATAAATGGTGCTTTTACTCCGACAGCGTTAAGCGCATCTCTGAAAAAGTAATTCCAGTCATTTACCGCTTCTGCGTTAAAAGAAAAAACTCCGCCCTTTGCCAGTACCTTACTTGAACGCTTTACGAATTCCTCGGGATTCTTAAGTTCAAAATTAATATAGTGAGCAATTATCAGGTCGTACTCTTTATCCCCTGCGATCTTCTTCCATGAACTTTCTTTCTCGAGATCGTCAAACTCCAGAGAAATTTCTGTACCCTTCGGAAGAGTATTTTTATTCTCGAAAACATACTTCTCAAAATCGTCCGCCCAGCTTCCGTGTATGTCTACTCCGAATATCTTCACGTCTTTTGGAATATCCTTCCAATTGTTTCTCCAGAGCTTTGCATATCCGAATCCGAGATCGAGTATCTTTTCGCCGGATGTAATGGGAAGGGATTTGAATATCTTTACATACCAATCCTCTTCCTGAGACGTGTGTTTAAGTGCATCCCAGTGACGTTCATCCGCACCCTGATCGAGATGGATGTTCTGGATCATCTCCGCAACATCATCCCAGTCGAGCGAACCGCTCTTTCTTTCAAAGGTTCTGTTTATTGCACTGATAACTTTTTCAATGCGGTATTTTTTCTCCTCCATGTTCTTAAGCTGGATCCTGAGAGCATCTTCAACATTTGCCGCTTCACCGGCAACCAGATTATCTCTTATCTCCTCAAGAGAAAAACCTATTTGCTTAAGTGCCACGATCTTCTCAAGAATCTGAAGAGCCGCTTTGTCATACAGACGATAATTTCCTTCGGAATAATCCGATGGTTTCAGAAGTCCTTTTTCGTCATACAGGCGAACGGCCTTCTGTGAAACGCCTGCTTTTTTGCTATTTCCCCCGATGTCATTTTGTCGTTCATATGGGAACCTCCTTTCTTATAATATCACCTTAAAGGGTTCCCCAAGGGGAGAGTCAACAATATTTTTAAAATTATTTTTCGAGTATTTCCGAAGCTTCTTTCATCAGTTCAATGATGGGCAAATGCTGGGGACATACTCTCTCGCACTGACCGCATCCGATACAATCCGATGCCTTACCCGATCTTTGTATTAATCCCGAATAGAAATTCTTGGATCTCCAGTCATCCGGATAACGGCGAAGTGTATTTATCGTTCTGAATACATCAGGAATACTTATCTTCATCGGACATCCGTCACAGCAATACTTACATGCCGTGCATCCGATCTGCGGAACCTTAAGTATCTCATTGGTTACTTTGTTTACCAGCGCAAATTCTTCATCCGATAAAGGTTCAAAATTACTGAAAGTTCCGATGTTGTCACTCATCTGCTCTTCATTTGACATTCCCGAAAGAATGGTCATAACTCCGGGGAGTGATCCGACAAAACGAAGTGCCCATGAAGCAACGGAACTTTCCGGTCTCTTATTCTTAAAGATTTCTTCAATCTCCGGAGCCATCGCAGCAAGAGCTCCTCCGCGAACAGGCTCCATTACAATGATAGGGATATTTCTCTCATGAAGAATGTCATACAGTTCCTGAGATCTAACAACAGGATTTGTTCTGTCAAGATAGTTAAGCTGTATCTGAACAAACTCAACCTCGGGATGTTTATCAAGTATCTCCGCAAGAAGTTCCGGGCTTCCGTGAAAAGAAAAACCGAAATGCCTGATCTTGCCTTCCGCTTTCTTTTTCAGTCCCCAGTTGAAACAATCATACTTTACATATACATCGTAATTGTTTCCTTCTTCTATGGAATGGAGAAGATAAAAATCGATATAATCAACACCGAGTCTTTCAAGCTGCTCGTTAAAGATTCTCTCGATATCCTCTTCCTTCTTCACTTCCCATGCGGGAAGTTTGGTGGCAACCATGAAGTCCTCTCTGGGATAGCGTTTTACAAGAGCTTCTCTTGCGGCAACTTCCGATCTTCCTCCGTGATATACATAAGCCGTATCAAAATAATTCATTCTGGCTTCCATATATTTATCAACCATTTTGCAAACATGCTCATGATCGATCACCCCGTCTTTTTCAGGAAGTCTCATAAGCCCGAAACCGAGTTTTGGCATTTTGTTCAAATCTATACCCATATATTACCCCTTATTTAATATTGATGATTCCCTTTGCGTTCGGATCATCCATGATGATCTCATCAACTCCCGGAACATTTATGGTTCCCGAAAGCGGATTCTTAATACTTATCATGGGAGTAGTAATATCAGCTTCCACAACCGACTTTTCAAATGCAAGATTGGCGCCATCCATCTTGCAGTTAATAAGCTTCAGGTTTTTGCAGTAGCAAAGAGGCTGGGTTCCGCTGATCGTACAGTTTTCAAATGTCACATTCTCACAATACCATGCAAGATACTCTCCGTTTATCACAGAATTTCTGACCACAACATTTTTCGCGTGCCAGAATGCATCCTTGGTATTGAAATTGCAATTTTCAAATACCGAATCGGTTATATATTGAAAAGAATACTTTCCGTTTAAAGTTACATTTTCAAATTTCAGCCTGTCGGAACGCATCATGAAGTATTCGCCTTCGGCCGATGTGTCTTTCATTTCGATTCCGTTTACAGACCAGCCGAATTCAGGAGAGATGATATCGCAATCACTGATCCTGATATCCGAGCATTCTCTGAGTGCTTTGATCCCGTGCATCTTAGTGCCCGTGATAATTGCATTATTCGTATACCACAGGGCAGCCCTGCACTTATCAGTCATCTCGCTGTCTTTAATTGTAAGATTATCATCATGCCAGAAAGGGTAGCGCAGATTAAAGAAAGACTTTGATACTTCAATATTTTTCCCTTCTTTAAATGCACTTTCTCCGTCAGCGGGACCGTCGAATCTGCAGTTGTTGACCACAATCCCGTCCTGACCGTACAGTGCTCTTTCCTCATCAAATGTCTGTCCGTTTATTGTCATTGTTTTCCTCTTATCAGATCATCATCTTATAGATCTTTGCGCACTCTTCCTCATTGAGAGTGATAAATCCGGAGATACTTCCGTTTCTTCCGTCACCGTTGCAGAGAACATCAACCAGCTTGGGGATATCCTCCTCTTTAGCACCGAGTTCTTCGAAGTTCTTAGGCATTCCTATGGAGATAAGGAAATTTCTGAATGCCTCGATACCTGCTTTAGCGGTTACTTCGGGATGTGCGAAATCCATCTGACATCCCCATACCCTTACGGCAACCTGCGCAAATCTCATTACATTGTGATTCATTTCATAAGTAAATACTGCGGGCATGGTAACTGCAAGTCCGGCACCGTGCGCACAGTCATAAAGAGCCGAAAGTTCATGCTCGATAGAATGGCTGAGCCAGTCCTGGCTCCTTCCAACACCGCATGTATTGTTATGAGCTACGGTTCCTGCCCACATGATATTGGCTCTTGCATCGTAGTTATCAGGATCTGCAATTACTCTGGGGCCTTCATGGATCATTGTAAGAAGAAGTGCCTCGATGAGTCTGTCTGTTACTTCAACCTCCTCGGAGTTGGTCAGATATCTCTCGTAGAGATGAGCCATTATATCGGTAATTCCTGCTGCGGTCTGATATGGGGGAAGGGTCTGGGTAAGTGCTGGGTTAAGGATGCTGAATTTAGGTCTGATGGCATCTCCGCTGGCACCTCTCTTAAACATTCCCTCCTCTTTGGTAATTACGGAATCCGGGCTTCCTTCGCTTCCGGCAGCTGCGATCGTAAGAACCGTTCCTACGGGAAGGGCATTTTCTATCCATTTTCCCTGATAGAAATCCCAGAAATCCCCTTCATAAGGTACGCCTGCTGCTATTGCTTTGGAAGAATCAATGGCGCTTCCTCCGCCTACCGCAAGGATAAAATCAACGTTTTCTTTTCTGCAAAGGTCGATTCCTTCATATACAAGTCCGCTTCTGGGATTGGGCTTAACGCCTCCGAGCTCCACATATTCAACTCCCGCTTTCTCGAGGGACTTCTTTACTCTGTCCAAAAGCCCGGAACGAACTACACTTCCGCCGCCGTAATGAATGAGGACCTTGCTTCCGCCGAACCTCTTAACACAGGCTCCGGTCTTCTCCTCAGAATCTCTTCCGAATACAAAACAAGTAGGTGAATAGAATGAAAAATTCTCCATTAATCTTTCCTTTCCGCCGACTTCGGCTACACACGTTTATAAGTTAACGATATCACCACGATTGCCTGTGCACTAACGATATTTTGTATAAAAAGGACCGCTTTTTGTTCTTGCTTATTTCAGTATTTTCCTGATCTGTGCCTCGTCCGCATCCGGAAGTATTTTCTTAAAATGGGTAACGATTCTTTCCAGGGATTCTTCGGGGCTTCTCTTATAGACCTTATCGGTAAATTTCTTACCCATAAACTTCTCGGGAGTGGTATATTCCGCAATTCCCCAGCCGTACTCATTACCGAATTTATCCTTGGAATGCGTAAAATTGCTCGTAATAACATAGCACTGCTTCTGAAGACGTGTTATGGACGAATCAAAGCCCTTTTTGCCGCCTTTTCGGTAGTTTCCGATCTCCTTAAGCTTCTTTGACAGAACCGGAGCATTGGCATCGACCAGTTCATACAGGATTTTGTCATTATAAGAAGCAAGTCCGTCCTCATAACGGGCATCAAAGTCATATCCGTCTCGTCTGTAATTGGCAAAATCAGGGAACCACTCACTGCTTATGTACACTGCCTTATTTCCCAGAAATTTGCCGTAGGCACACTTGCTCTTCTTTATTACCGGACCTTTCCATTCCCATGCATCCCAGGGATCCGAATCATAATACCAGCATCCGTCAGCGATATGTTCTTCAAGAGAAAAGCCCTCTATGTCCCCCGCAAAAAAAGGAACAAATCCGAATTCCTTAACGGCTGCTGCCAGTTCTTCCATCGATCCTATTTCAAAATTGTCGCTGAATGTTCTTCCCATATTAATTATATTATTATCTCTTCGCCCGAATGAACATAGATCAGTTTATCGCCCATTACCTGCTTCATGATGTCAAAGGCTTCCGTTCCGGTACAGTGACATGTATAAAAGCAGGTCGGATACTTAACCAGTTCCTTTGCAATATCTTCGATCTCCTTTATCTGATCCTCCCGGTACGGCGTTTTCTTCATCAGATGAAATCCGCTTATAACGACATCGGGTGCCTTTCCGTACTTTTCACGGTATGCATCCATTATGCTCAGAATCCCGTTATGGGCACATCCTCCCATCAGTACGGATATCCCGTTTTCCCGCAAAACAAGGAAGTGCTCATGCTTAAACTCATCTCTGACAAGCTCTCCGCCCGCTTTCATCAATAGTCTTTTATTTGTAAACGGAAGCTCGTGCGTTCTTTTTTTAACGGTAAACAGCTCTGCTCCATCAAATATGACGCCGTCTCCGCTTAACTTCTTAACCTGAGGAAGATCTCCGATCTTTTTATCTATACCGATATATCTGAACCTTTCCTCTCCGGCATCGGGCCCGTCATCCGCATAATAATCGTCAGAAGCAGCAGCCTGCATATAGATGTCTGCATGATCGTTGACAGCGGCAAAAGGAAGTATTCCTCCGGAATGATCGTAATGACCGTGGCTTAAGATGACAGTATCGACTGTACTCAGATCAATATCCAGGGCACCTGCATTTGTTAAAGTATCAGCGGATGGCCCCAGATCCATGAGCATCTTATGTCCGCAGCCTTCTATATAGAAAGACAGGCCGTGTGCAAATATGCATCCGGCTTTTCCTTCCGTATTTTCAATCAGATTAACTATTCTCACCGTTTTCTTCCCAGCCTTTGCAAACATCACACCATCCGATGGCACCGGATGCTTTCATAAGTTCATCGGGAGTCAGCTTAACTGAAGTAAAATCATTTCCTGCCGCAGGATGAACATACTCGAATCTCTTCATGGAAACATCGAGCCATACGGGGATGTCCTCTTTTATACCAAAAGGGCAGACACCGCCGGGCAAAAATCCTATCAGATCGGAGACCTGCTCCCTCGGAACCATCGAAGGTTTTGTATGGAACAGTGCTTTAAACTTAGAACTGTTAACCCTTCCGTCCCCCGCCATTACGACTATGACAGGTTTCTCATCAACGATAAAAGAAAGCGTCTTTGCAATTTCCGCTTCGCTGCATCCGATCTGCAAGGCGGCGTGTTCAACCGTATCTATCGTTTCGGTGTGATCTTCTATACGGTCTTCAAATCCCTTAGCCTTTAGAAATTCGGCTACTTTTTCATTTCTCATGACTTGTATTTCTTCCTTAATAAGATTGCGATCGGGCAATGCCCCTACAATATATTATTATAACATAACCCGGGGCATACACCCCGGGTTAAAGCACGGATTAATATAGAAGCGTCCCCTGTGTCACCTGTTTATTCGGGTACCTTGGGAAGCTTGGCGATCGATGCTGCGATCTCTTCATCGGTAGGAATGTAATCGCTCATCTCTCCGTCATTAAACTTCTGATATGCCACAAGATCGAAGTAGCCTGTTCCGGTAAGACCGAATACGATGGTCTTCTCTTCTCCGGTCTCTTTACACTTAAGCGCCTCATCAATAGCAGCCCTGATAGCATGTGAGCTTTCGGGAGCGGGAAGGATTCCCTCTACTCTTGCGAACATCTCTGCAGCCTCGAATACGGAAGTCTGCTCTACGCTGGTTGCTTCCATGTATCCGTCATGATACAGCTGGGAAAGAGTTGAGCTCATACCGTGGAAACGAAGACCGCCTGCGTGGTTTGCTGAAGGGATGAAGCTGCTTCCGAGAGTGTACATCTTGGCAAGAGGACAGATCATTCCGGTATCGCAGAAATCGTAAGCAAAAGTTCCTCTTGTGAAGCTGGGACAAGATGCAGGCTCGACTGCGATGATGCGGTAGTCAGCCTCGCCGCGGAGCTTCTCGCCCATGAAAGGAGCAATGAGTCCTCCGAGATTTGATCCGCCTCCCGCACATCCGATAATGATGTCGGGCCTGATTCCGTACTTATCAAGTGCAGTCTTGGTCTCAAGACCGATTACCGACTGATGGAGAAGAACCTGGTTAAGAACGCTTCCGAGGACGTATCTGTATCCGGGATTCTTGGTTGCAACTTCAACAGCTTCGGAAATGGCACATCCGAGACTTCCTGTGGTTCCGGGATGCTCGGCAAGGATCTTCTTACCTATTTCGGTAGTCTCAGAAGGTGAAGGAACAACGGATGCTCCGTAAGTACGCATTACTTCACGGCGGAAAGGCTTCTGCTCATAAGAAACCTTAACCATGTATACCTTACAATCAAGTCCGAAATATGAACAAGCCATGGATAGAGCTGTTCCCCACTGACCTGCACCGGTCTCCGTGGTTACACCTTTAAGGCCCTGCTTCTTGGCATAATATGCCTGTGCAATGGCGGAGTTAAGCTTATGGCTTCCGCTTGTGTTATTTCCTTCGAACTTGTAATAGATCTTTGCGGGAGTTTGGAGTTTCTGCTCAAGGCAGTAAGCACGTACAAGAGGTGAAGGTCTGAACATCTTGTAGAAATTACGGATCTCTTCGGGAATCTCGATAAAAGGAGTGGTATCATCCAGTTCCTGTGCAACAAGTTCCTCACAGAATATGGGAGAAAGCTCATCCGCGGTAAGAGGTTTTCCTGTTCCGGGATTAAGAAGAGGAGCGGGTTTATTCTTCATGTCCGCTCTGAGGTTATACCATGCCTTGGGCATATCCTCTTCGGACAGATAGATCTTGTAGGGAATAGTCTTGTCAGCCATATTAATCTCCTTTCCTGGCTTGGAACCTGTCGGTTCCTTTTCGGGACAGGGATAAAAAAATACCTGTCCCACAGTAATAGTTACTGCTGGGACAGGTAGAATGTTTACCTGCGGTGCCACCCGGCTTGGTGTGAACTCACACCCACTTAGCGCATACGACCATATGCCGAATTTGTTAACGGAGATTCACCTCCGTCTCTCATACTCCGCAAAGCGTTTCTGATCGCCCTCAGAAGTCCATTCGGTCAAAACACTTTTGCTCCGATCACACCATCCGAAGCTCTCTCTTAAAAGGAGGTCCTAACTTACTTACTCTTCCTCAACGGTTTATCTGAATGTAACACAGGAAATTTATATCTGTCAAGACAACCGTTTACGCCTTCTGTTTCTCCAGGACGTAATCGATGAGTGTCAGTTTATCATTAACCGGCTTTTCTTCTCCGACTCTTACAAATCCGCATTTCTCATACAAATGACAGTTCGCGGGCTCCTGAAGCAGAGTTTCAAGCTTCCAGGTTTTTACATCCGGCAAAAGTTCAAATGCTTTTTGGATCGCTACATACCCTATTCCGCGGTTCTGATATTCCGGAAGAACGAAGAGCGGACTGATGAAAGAAACCTCATGTTCATTCGGATCATTATGACCTATATTGATCCCACCGACTCTTACTCCGTCGAGAAGTATGAAATAGTATTTCCTGTTTGTGACCGCAAATCTTCTCTGTATTCTTTCAACAGGCTCGATGGCAGGTGAACCTTCGTCATGATACTTTTCGTAAAGAGGCATAAAACTCTTGACCTGCATTTCATGAAGTATACCGATTTCCTGCTCTTTAACCGGATCGAGTTTTATCCTGTTGACCAGATCGGCATTTCCCTTATCCGGAAGATTAAATCTGTCTTTGATCATCTTCGCCACAACATCGGGTTCAAGATGCGTATTATCAATCTTGATGTAATTTTCAAAAGGGATCTCCCCCTCATTACTTACAATACGATACTTTGTCTCTTCCCTCAGCATTCTCCCTTCCGAAGCCTCGATATCGCGCTTTGATGCCTTATTCTTCAGTCTGTTTTCAGACCTGTTTCTCTCAAGTCTCACCGCCCTGTCGGCAACAAGTTCAACATAGTATACCGTTCCGCCGGTTGCTTCAAATTTATCTGTAACGGATTTGATATAGTCCCAGTCCCCCTGCATATCAAACGCCCACATAAAGGTAAAGATCATACCACGGTAATTGGTCTTCATGAATTCTTCAAAAACTACATCACGAAGTCTTCCGACAACGCTTCCGTCAAATTTCCCGAAGATCTCAAGTACCGGTTCGATCATCATGTGATTGTGGAACAATCTGAAGTCAGTGATCTTCATAAGTTCCTGCCCGACCGTCATCTTACCGACCGCGCCGCTTCCGATTATAACTATCAGATCCATAAACATACCTCCCTAACAAAAAACCGCCTATCCTGCAGGATAAGCGGTCAACATTCATCTCTTATTTATGAGAAATCCACTCTTATCTGCAATCCGGATATTTACACACGCCTTTAATACCATATACGTATTCAGCGTACATGGTAATAATGGAAATGTATGAATATCTCATTGAATTGCTTTTCAAGAGCATATCTCCCAACAAATTTATTACGTTGATTCTATATCGGTAAACGTCAGGTGTCAACACCGTAATTCTTACAGTTCAATATTTTCTGTCGTCACTTCGGGGATTTCAATATCGGGGAGCTCCCCGCCGAATTCGGAATTATCTGCAACCTCCTGAGGATCCGGGTATTCTTTCTTTTCTTCATCCTCCCAAAGGGATTTGTGCTTTTCGTGCTCCTTTTCCATTTGCTGTGCCATGGCCTGCATGTTCTTGGCCATTTGATACATCTTATCATCGTATTCCATCAGCTTTTTTTCATCGGAAAGAGGAACAATATCCCCTTTTGCAAGGCGTCTGAATACGATCATGATCTTTCCGAGATTTTTCATCTCTTCTTCCATCGCATCACCCTGCTGTTTGGAGACCTCCATATTGGCTATTGCAACTTCCTGTTCGATAAGAGAATCCAGAACTTTTTGATTTTCATCGAATGCTTTCTGAGTCGCTTCCAGGGATAGTTCAAGTGTTGCTGCCTGATCCGAGAATGCTGTATCACCCGTAGCCTTAAAGGCACTCTCTGCTTTTTCCTTTTTAGAAGCAAGATCACGGATCTGATCTACGAGCATTCGTCTGTTTGAATAATAGGCAGGCTTAGCTTCACCAATTTTCATATGATGCCTCCGTGTATCAATACCTTGAAATCCTTTTCATCAGATAGTTACCCTATCAATATTATTATCGGCATAATTTAGCGAAAGTATTACCTTCCAAGAAGCATATTTACTTCCTCAAGTTTCGGCGGATTCAAAGGAAGCGGGAAACGTGAGATTGCAATCCCCGAGCATGCACTCGCAAATCTGACAGTCTCACCTCCGGGAAGGAAATACTGTGCCCCGATCTCAGAGTATTCGTCGGGTCTTAAGAATCCGTCCTTTAACAGGAAGGAATGTGTTCCGAGAATCTGACCAAATAAATATGCTTCGGATGTGCTTTCCATAACAGTCTTCCTTTCATATACAGATCAATTAAAGCGCTATGGCTTTCGAAATGGCTTCTCTTGCTTCTTCCGCGGTAATCTCGACATTAGGATCAAAGATCATCAAACCACCGGAATAATCATATCCTTTCATTACTCCTTTTAAATAAACCTGTGCGATATGATCTGCACACACTCTGCAGTCATACAGATCTTTCAAAACGGATGCCTTCGAGATATTCTCCTCATCCTTTATATGAGAAATATTTTTCAGATATAAATGCAGTATCCTTGCCGCATCTTTCCGAAGAATGTTTTCTTCGGAATGCTCCGTCATATAAAGATCGATAAGTCCGTTATCATGCGCTTTATCGATCTCATTATCCGTATTTAAAAGCAATTTCAAAAAATCGCGAAGGCTCACGAAGGCTTTATCCTCCATACAATGCTGTCGCATGCTTTGATCCCTTCTATCCCAAAAATGCCGCCATCCGTATTTTGAGATTCATTATTCCAAAGATCAGTTACCGAATAACTCCCGGCATTTTCAAATGCATCCGGATCCTTCATCTTATCGCGCAGATATTTCAGGATCAGATCTTTATCCACACGTATTTTTTCATTTGCATCTTCAGTATCAAGATTAAAGAAAGCAAGTGCGATACTTCCGTCGGAAAGTGGTTTTGCAAGCACATCAACACGTTTATTGTCGCGAAGATATACCTTGTCAGGATTATCTTTCTCGAGAGTGGAGTAAATTCTCTTTGCCTGAATTCCGAGCAGATCCTGATTTAATGCTATGAGATTTTTATTTGAAATAATATTATGGATCCGGTCTCCCTTCTCAATTCTTCTGAGATCGAGTCCGAGCATAAGCGGTGCGTTCATCATACACCACATGGCCATGTGAGTCTTGCACATGGTTTCATCAAGTCCGTCCATTCCGATCATCATCATGTCCGGATCATTCCAGCCTTTGGACAGTCCTGCGAACTCATCCATGATAACCGCTTTGTTATACTGGTTTGTGACACCGGTAGTATAATCACCCGACCAGTTGCCATGTCCGGGATTTCCGTCTGCTCCTACCTGAAACGTAATATCGTTAAGAATCCTCCAGGAATCACCGACCTTATATCCCCAGTTCTGAGGCTGGGTTTTACCCCATTCACATATCGAGAGGATAATATCCTTTCTTACAGATCCGCGATTAAACGCTTCTTCGAATCCCTTTACCAGTTCGGCATATGAACAAAGAGTATTCTCCTGACGTCTGTGATTCATCAGTCGGAGAATATTTTCACCTTTTTTCAAGCAGATCTTTATAGGTGCAGATTCAATAAACGAATCTTTACTTTCCGATTCCGGAAGAAGATCGTCATAGTAATACTCGGTGTCATCTCCGCATCCTACCGCCACTTCAAGCCAGCTTCCGGTTTCCGGTTCTCTTCCGGTTGCATATATTATCGTAAGTTCTGCGTCACCTTCTTCACAGGAAGATACCGCAAACCTGAGTTCACCGCTCAATTCTCCGACAGGTGTATTGTCAGGACCCGTTCCGTCGAACGTTCCGATTCCCTTTACATACCTGTCTCCTTCTTCCCCGTATGTAAATACTCCGTTTCCGAAAAGCATTCCGTCGCCTGATGCATTTAATGAAACATCAATACCGCAGCCTTTTATGCGAATACTTTTGATTGCCGGAGCATATGTATATCGGGCATTTTCAGCGTTTGAAAATGTCGCATTGTCCCACAGGTAGTAACAATTATCAACCTTGATAAAATCAATGTCCCAGTCGATATAAGTCTGTGCATCCTCTGTTTCATGTCCGCATGTTCCGACTGCTGCACCGGCGCAGAGATTACTTCCGATATCATTGTACATTCCGAACTTAAGTCCCCTGGAATGAATGAAATCAGCAAGAGCTTTAAACCCGGAAGGAAATTTTTCTTCTTCATTTGATAACAGACCGTTTACTCTTTCGGGTTTATAGCATCCGTCATCCAGCACCACATATTTATATCCGAGTTTGTCCAGCCCGAGTTCAACCAGTTTTTCAGCCATCAATTTAGTAAGTGCTTCCGTGTTTCCGCTTCCGAAAGCATTCCAGCTGTTCCATCCCATCGCAGGAAGTCTTCCGAATTTTTTCCCGGGAACCACTGCGCCGTTTTTAAACGAATCATATCGATACGCCTTATCAGTGATTTCCATAGGTCTTTCAGATAATTTCATTTATTACCCCCAATTTATAAACCGCTTATCCATATCGGATAAGCGGTTTTGATCATTTCGATGCGGTAATGTTAATTGCCTTTGTTACCGCTTCATATCGTTTCATCATCAGATCGTGTTTACCCTTGATGGTGTCGACATCCGAATTTTTAGCCGCTTCTTCGAGTCTTAATGCCAGCTCGGATAATTCCATGGCTCCTATCATTTTGGATGTACTCTTAAGTGCGTGTACATACACTCCGTACTCTTTCCAATTCCCGCCGGAAAAATTCTCATTGATCTTTCCGGATTTTTCCGGATAACTTACCGCATATTCATTGAGCATTGTACGGTAAAAGCTTTCATCATTATTTGTATATTGAAGTCCTACGGAAGGATTTACTCCGGCAGCCCTTAAAACATCAAAACCATCGGCGGATGTTTCTTCATGAACTTCTTCCGGCTTTTCTTCTGCTTTCACCAATTCCACTTTTGATGAGGGCAGATATTTTTTAAGCATCTTCTCGAGTGCAAAGCTGTCGATGGGCTTGGTAAGATAATCCGAAAAACCTTCGGACAGATATCTTTCCTTTGCACCTATAACCGCATCGGCAGTCAGACATATTACAGGAGCCTTCGAACTCTTTCCTCCGGAAGTTTCGCGTATCTTATGAAGCGCTTCTGTTCCATCCATCTCCGGCATTCGCTGATCCATCAGGATCAGATCGTATGCGGTATCCTCCGCTTTCTTAACTGCCTCCGCTCCTGAGAGTGCGGTATCGATCCTCATTAATGTACTCTTGAGAAGGTTTTCAACAACCGCAAGGTTTATTCTCGTATCATCCACGACAAGGATCCTTGCACCCGGTGCCCGGAATGATTCTTTATAGCTGCTGCCATGCTGCATATTGTTTTCAAAACGTTCCTGGAAATTTCCTACAGATACGTTTGATACGATTCTTTGAGGAATGGTTACGGTAAATACCGATCCTTTACCGTATTCACTTTCCACAGAAATGGTTCCGCCCATCATATCGAGCAGGCGCTGCGTGATGACAAGTCCCAGACCTGTTCCCTCGACCGTGCTGTTTTTTTCCATTTCAAGCCGCTGGAACTTGGTAAACAGCTTATCTTTATCTTCGGGACGTATTCCGATTCCCGTATCGGATATTTCTGCTTTGAGAAGTATCGTTCCGTCACCCTGTTCTTCTCCGCGAAGAGTGAGTCTTACGGAACCTTTTTCGGTGTATTTGACAGCATTTCCCAGAATATTGGTGAGAACCTGACGGACACGAACTTCATCACCGTACAGATCATCGGGAAGGGTACGGTCTACATCGATCTTAAAAACAAGCTTTTTATCCTGAGCCTTGAACAGAATCATATTATTCAGGTCGTTCAAAAGAGAACTGAGCTGGTAAGGTGCTTCCGTAATATCCATCTTACCTGCTTCGATCTTTGAGAAATCGAGAATATCATTTACTATCGCAAGAAGATTATGTCCGGCATTCTTAACATCACTTGCATATACATTGATATTTTTCAATGTCTCGATCATGTCCACGGAATCATTCACCGCAAGTTCCTGTGCGCGCTGATCCTCTCTGAGTATCATCTCGTTCATTCCGAGAACGGCATTGATGGGAGTCCTGATCTCGTGAGACATATTTGCAAGGAAATCACTCTTTGCGAGATTTGCACTTTCAGCGCGAACCTTCTCGGCAAGCAGCTCTCCCTGCGCACGGACAAAGGGTCTTACCGTAAAGAGTGAAAGTCCCGCAGCAACGAGAAGCGAGAACAATAAAATTACCGCATAGCTGATCATTGTTGACCGGGTCTGTGCGGAAAGCTGATCCTCAAACCAGTCAACAGAAAAATCCGCAGCAACTATTCCGGCAACATTTCCGGATGAATCAAAAACCGGACTGTATGCGCTGTAGAAAACACCCCATGAATCCGAATAGGGGACTTCGTCAACAGCAGCCACTCCTCTGCCCGCACTTGCAAGAGCCTCGGTATATTTAACGCTGTCACCATAAGAAGCAGGTCTGACCTGATCCAGATCCATCGTGAAAATGAAATCTTTCTCGCCAACTTTCTTAATGGTATAGACATACTCCAGCTCTACATTATCTCTGAAGACAGCAAGTCTGCTGTAAAGACCATTGTATTCGGGACTTCCGACAGTGGATTCATCCAAAGCACCAAGAATGTCTCCGTCAACCGATCCTGCGGCACAATTGGAAATATCCAGCATTCTCTGCTGGATTGCTTTTCTTATTCCTACTCTGGCCCTGTATATGGAAACCGTACAGAACAATGTACTTGTGACCAATATAATAAACTCAACCAGAAATATGATCTTGGTGAACAGCTTGTTCTTGGATGCCGAATTTCTCATCCGATAAATCCCTCATTGCAAACTCAATCTCTTGTTGACCAGGTAACAAATCTCCAAAAAGCTCTCCAGACCACCCGCCACAGGATATATAAAACGACTCCTGCGATCGGAGCGATCCACAAAGGCTTGTGAAGCAGCCACACAACGGGAAGTGCCACAACCGATGCGATCACTATGAATTTAATGGCAAAGAAGATCCAGGCAATGCCCATTACGGCTTTCCCGAGATTTTCCTCTGCCTTATCCTGTCTCTGCTGATCCTGTTCAGTCATTTCGCTTCTCCAAACCTGTTAAAAATCCGATTTCTTCCTTAATTAATTCTTATTTAATTATTTTATCAAAAACACCCCCCTGACAACAATAGAAAAAGAACCGTCTTAACGGTTCTTTTTTCAGTCAAATATCAGGATTCATCTGAACCTTATGCAACATTGTCCCTCGTGATATTCCTGATCCATCCACCCTTGAGATAATGGTGAATCGCAAAAGGCATCTTGGCAAATTCATCGGTACACATAAGGACGTAGACAATAAGAGGCGGAAGCTTAAGTACAAATGCACTGATAAGTCCCAGAGGGACGGCAAAGCACCACATGCATATGATATCGAGCACCATTCCGTATTTGGAATTACCGCCGCATCTGAATATGGATGCGATAAGTACGGTATTGATGATCTGCCCCATCTGATAAGCAATATTAATATAAAGCATTATCTTAAGATAGCTGACGGCTGTCTCGGATATATCCACAAGCCAGGGGACAAAAGGACTTATTACCAGAAGAACAAATCCGGCTATTATACCCGAAAATATCGTAACTCTTACGATTGAAGAAGCATCCTTTTCAGCTGCATCAAGACGGTTTTCTCCGATCTCTTTACCGAGCATGATGGAAGCTGCTGCGGATATTCCAAAGCCAACAACGGTTACGAGATCTCTTACAGAAGATACAACTGCATTGGCTGCTACGATATCGGAACCGAGATGTCCCATGATGATCGAGTTGACCGTAAAAGCAAGTCCCCACATTACATCATTAACAAAGGCAGGGAGCGAATACTTAAAGAAATCCGTAACAAGCGCACGTGGAATTCCGAACATTATACGAAGACTTCTGGGAAGATCTTTTTGTCTGAGAAAATCGATCAGACAAATTAACGCACCGCTTCCGCAAGAGATTGATGTTGCTATGGCGGCTCCCTCGATTCCCATTTCAGGAAAAGGACCGTGGCCGAATATCAGCAGATAGTTAAATATTACATTTATGAAAAGAGCTGCCGTTGATGTTACGGTCGAGAAGACCACTCTCTCACAACTCTTCAGTATTGTAAGATAAGGCTGGAACAATCCGAGGAAGATATACGACGGCGCTACAAATCTCAAATATCTTGCACCTGCCGCGATAAGCTCGGGATCATCCGTCCAGATCCACATCACGTGTCTCGGAATGAAAAATGCTGCTGCGGAAAAAGAAACCGTAACTATCATGGCGATTATCAATCCGATTCCCAGGATCTTGGATATAACCTTTACATCCTTCTTTCCCCAATACTGTGATGCAAGGATCGTGAGTGCGGAATTTAATCCGAAGAACATGACGTTTATCAGAAACATTACCTGTCCCGCGAGACCCGAGGCAGAAAGGGATGTCTGGTCCACATTTCCGAGCATCAGAGTGTCAGCAACACTTACGGATGATGCAATTAAGTTTTGTATAACTATGGGAACTACAAGAACAAACAGTTCTCTGTAAAAGCCCTCTCTTGCTGCCAGAAACTTCTTCATGACTTCTTCCTGCCGATAAATCCTAAGACTATTCTGATAACAGCTGAAAGAACTGTCATACAAAAACCGGTCAGGCTGAGAACATTTCCTATTCCCATATTGATCTCATATTGTATCTGCATTTCGACAGTGGGATCCTGATAAGGAATTCCGGCTTTGATGATCAGATAATATAAACCGATTAGCATAATTACTGCACCGGCAATTATCAATGATGAAAAGATTTTTTTGAGAACGTTCATTTATTTACTCTCCGAATATGACTTTACGATCGAACTAATTATATTTACAACTGCATCCATTCCCTCTGCGGTAATATGCTCGAAAGGACCATGGAATGCATATCCGCCTGTTCCGAGATTCGGGCAGGGAAGTCCTCTGAATGAAAGCTGTGCTCCGTCCGTACCGCCTCTGATAGGAACATCTTTTACTGCAAGTCCCTGATCTGCTATGCATTTTTTCGCAGTTTCCACGATATGAATGTGAGGCCTGATCTTCTCTATCATATTACGATACTGCTCCGTTACGGATAATGCTACGGTTCCTTCACCATACTTTTCATTGAGGATTTTCTCTATCTTACGCAGGGTTTCCAGTTTTGCATTAAATAATGAAGCATCGTGATCTCTTATGATATATTCGATCTTTGCATTTTCTACATCCCCGTTTATATCGGTAAGATGATAAAAACCTTCACGGTCTTCCGTATGTGCGGGAGTCTCCGCAGAAGGAAGCATTGAAGATATCTCGCAGGCAACAAGCGCTGCATTGATCATTCGGTTCTTGGCATCACCGGGATGTACGCTTACTCCTCTTACCTTAAATACGGCTTTCGCAGCATTAAAGTTCTCATACTCGATCTCATTTTCCGGACCGCCGTCCACCGTATATCCAAAGTCGGCATCAAACTTCTCCAGATCAAGGAGTGATGCACCGTGTCCTATTTCTTCATCCGGAGTAAAAGCAATACATATTTTACCGTGCGGTATATTCTGCTTTTCCAGTTCTTCCACCATTGTCATGATCTCAGCTATTCCGGATTTATCATCCGCTCCGAGAAGAGTGGTTCCGTCAGTGGTGATAAGTGTTCTTCCCTTAAGATCTTTTAAATGAGGAAATAATCCGGTAGTAAGAACCCGTCCGCTTCCAAGATCAACATCTTTTCCGTCATAGTTTTCATGAAGTATGGGATGAACATTTTCTCCCGAGCTGTCAGGTGCGGTATCCAGGTGTGCTATAAATCCGATCTTTGGTGCATTCTCACAACCTTTTGTTGCGGGGACATGTCCCAAGACATAGCAATTTTCGTCAACCGACGCATCCTCTATGCCAAGCTCCTTCATCTCTTTAACAAGAAGATTTGCCAGATCAAACTGTCTCTTGGTCGAGGGAACAGTATCTGATTTTTCATCACTTGTTGTATGGATCACAACATAATTTAAAAGTCTCTCATATGCTCTCATAATTTATTATATTCCTTCTTTCGTCAGCAACCTGATCATCTTCCATCCGAATCGGTCTCTTTCGATACTTTCTTCATCCGATCTGAAGCCAAGATCTTGATATATTTTACACGCAAGCCATGTATTTGTCTGCGTATGAATCCTGGCACTATTATATCCCAGATTTCGCATAACGCCCAGCGTGTATGTTAGTTTCCATGTATATCATAAAAAGCCGTAGCTGTAGCAACTTTTTCACCATATTGGTTTTCAACAAAGATCATTTAATCCGTTAAATTTTTTCCTGGCTTTCGCGTATTTTGATATTTCCTTTTTCAACGCATAATTGCGTTTGTTTTCTCTTCCGAGATTTTTATACAATTCATAGCGTTCCGAGGATAACTCACCGCTTTCAAGTGCTGCCTTGATCGCACATCCGGGTTCTGTATCATGTCTGCAGTTACTGAATTTACATCTGCACTCAAGCTCCACTATATCCGAAAAAGTATCATCGATTCCTTCCTGAACGTTCGCCATACCGACTTCTCTCATGCCCGGAGTATCTATGATCGTGACCCCATCAGGCAGTTCGATCAGTTTTCTGCAGGTGGTCGTATGCCTTCCCTTATCATCGTCTTCTCTGATCTCGGAAGTTTTCATGATCTCTTCACCGGTAATGGCATTGATGAGAGTTGATTTGCCCGCGCCCGAAGACCCCATAAGACATATGGTGGTTCCGGGTGTCATATATTCCTTCAGCTCATCAAGACCGATCTCGTAAATAGCGGAAATTGCATGCACGCGTACCTTATCGGAGATTCCCTCAACTTCTCTTATATATCTTCCGGGATTGGAGCAAAGATCCGATTTTGTAAGGATCACAACAGGTGTTGTATTTCCCTGGAGCGCGATGCTCACATACCTTGCAATACGATTATAATTGTAGTCTTCATTTAGTGATGTGACTATAAAGAGGTGATCAACATTTGCAACCATATATTGCATTACGGCTGTCTTAGCCTGATCCGGTCTTTGCAGAAAACTCTTCCTCTCACAGACCGAAAGGATCGTTGATTCCCCCCAGGTTATTCAGTAGAAATGTCACATAGTCACCGACAACCGGAAGCTTCTCGGCCTCCTCTTCGTAAAAACTTCCTTTTAGTTTCGCTGGTATTTCTCTCTCCCAGAATTTTATCTTATAACTGTTTTTGTTAACCTCCGATATCCTTCCGAGTTTCTGGGCATGAAGCCACTGGCAGGAAAGCTTAAGCGGTTTGTAATATGGAAAGCCCTTTGTGAATTCTCTTATTTCATCTTCATCCTCACACTCCTCAAAAATCGATGCCTCATAAAAAAGTCCGTGGATTTCTTCGAATCCGTCGTTAAGAGGAAGCGCCATAAAAGCATCTGTATTTCCGAATGCCGGATGGTGTATGTCAAAATGATCGCAGGTTACAAAACCGTGCTTCGGATAATAACCGGGTTCACCACAGATCACGATTCCTTTATATCCGGCTTCCTTTGCCAGGGGCAGTGTTTTTTTCAGAAGAAGTGAGCCTATCCCTGAGTTACAGCAAGTCGGCTCCACTGCCAAAGGTCCGAATGTCAGCACTTCATTTTCTTTGTCACCATCCACTACTTTTGCCTTGGAATAAAAGATCGCACCGACGATCTTACCGTCAAGCTCCGCTACACGACTGAGCTTGGGCAGGAATTCTTCTGCAGCTCTAAGCTTATTTACCAGAAGATGCTCATTACATCCCGGACCATTCAGGTTCCAGAATGCTCTCATGGTCATCAGTTCGGTTGCATAATAGTCTTCTTTTGTTTCTTTTCTAATGATTATATTATTCAATTTTTTCTCCTTATACTATGATCATTACGATCCGACCACGGCATGGAGACCTCTTTGCGGGATGTTCGCCCGATCCGGGCAAGAAAAAAACCGTGACTAAGGAGCCACGGTCAATACAACAATCTATCGATCATAAACAGATCATACGATATAAGCCGAGGTCACCATACCATATTCATTTACAAACTCTGTTCTGTTTACAAACATTTATGATTACCTCGCTTTCTCTGAATTTCGGGTTTTGCCCCTTACTTAGGCAAATATATCAGATATATTATTCTTAGTCAATCGTTTTATCGGGATGCTTGCTTGACATTTTTTGTGACCACTTGCATCCTGATACCGATGGGAAAATCCGCCACCAAAACAGATATCTCTCCCAAAACGGATATGACAGTTACGCCGCATCAGTTGACCCCACAGGCAGTGCGTGGGACAGAGCAGGTGAACTATTTATCGGTTATATCCACGAACATTCCGACATATGACAAAGGAGTTCCGTCGTCACGTCTCAGAAGTCTTCCGAGAGCATGAAATCTTCTCCATTCACCGCTTTTTGTTTTAAGACGGTATTTCACATCGTAATTTTTCTCTCCGGAATAATCCGATATTGTATCATTGTATTCCTTAAGTACCTCTGCCTTATCATCCGGATGAAGAAGGTCGGACCATGATTCCAGTTTATTCGGAAAGTCATTCTCATCCGTAAATCCCAGCATTCGCCTGAATTCCGGACTCCAATCAACGGATACCATATTTCCGTTCTCATCAAATTCCATGCCCCACATTCCGGAGCCGAGTGCTTCATGCATGACACGTATTGTAGCTTCCTTGTGTTCGGCAATTTGTCTTTCTTTGGTATCCTTTAATTTTGCTTTATTGGAATACATCTCCCTGTCTGCGGAAAGCATGGCCTGATGAATGTCTTTTTTCTCAACCATTTCATAACCGAATGCACACACATAATCGGTCTGTGAAAGTTCCGAGCGCATTTTCTCGATATCTTTTTTTACCTCATCCTCTTTTTTGTTCAGATAAAAGATTGCAAACTCATCACCGCCGATACGGTATACTTTCTTATTCTTTACTCTGTTTTTGGTAAGACACTCGGCAACGGTATAAAGCGCTTTATCTCCGGCATCGTGACCCTGCGTGTCATTTATCTTTTTCAGATCATTCATATCCACAGATACAACCGCAGTTATCTGATCCTTCAATTTATCAGAGTCCGAATAATAGCACTGACGATTTAGCAGATGAGTAAGGGTATCCTCCTTGGCGGTAAGTACATACAAGGACAGATAGTATATGAGTAACAGCGAAGCAAAAAGAGTGCTGTAATCTACATCTATCTCGAATATTATATTCAGAAGAACACCGATCGATGCTGCAATAATACTGATCAGTATGCCTTTTCTCTCGGCTGTGCCGTATCTGGCATACCTCATCGTAAATGCTGCAACAAATAAGATTACATAGAATAAAAACAGAAAATACGGATAATATCTGAGTACATTATCCGCAGCGATATATAGGTTATTTGTATCAAACCAGTAAAACAGATGAGTCCACTGGGAAGTATACAAAAGAGGAGCACTGATCAGAATAGGCAGATAAAGCAGTAATCTGCGCTTTTTGACAAATTCTGCCATATCCATTATTCCAAGCATGATAATGGGATGAAGCAGATAGACTGTGGGAGTAAGGATGATCCTTGTATAAGTCAGATATCCTATCTCCCTTGTCCATCTTTCGATAGCCCAAAACAGAGCTTCTGTGAATATTAAGATGATCACGATCCTTGTTGCCGTTATCGTCCTCTTGTTCAAATGAACATTGGACTCCAGCATTACCCAAAGGCCCAAAAGCTCCGCAATCATTATATAATTACTCAGCGTTAAAGATGCGATACTCATATATATCTCCTCTCTTTGGAGCAGATTCTTACATAATAGAATACCACACTTTATTTATTAAATTATAACTAACCGGCGTAAGCCTTCATTATTTCCAAATAAGTCACAAAATATCTATATATTCACCGTTTAATGCCTTATTCATACTTCTGACCGCGCAGAATTTACCGCACATGGAACAGGTATCATCATGTTCCGGCTTACGATCGTCTCGAATGCTTTTTGCTGTTTCCGGATCCAGTGCACATTCCCACTGGGCATCCCAGTCAAGTACTCTTCGTGCATCACCCATTCGATCGTCTATATCTCTTGCATGAGGGATCTTCTTGGCAATGTCTGCAGCATGAGCGGCAATCTTGGAGGCAATTATTCCCTGCTTAACATCTTCGAGATTAGGAAGTGCCAGATGCTCCGCAGGGGTTACATAGCATAGAAATGCCGCACCGCTGGCAGCTGCGATCGCACCGCCTATTGCAGAGGTGATATGGTCGTAACCCGGTGCGATATCGGTAACAAGAGGTCCCAGTACATAAAAAGGAGCTCCCATACAAATGGTCTGCTGTATCTTCATGTTCGCCTCTATCTGATCCATCGGCATATGTCCGGGACCTTCTACCATTACCTGAACATCCTTTTCCCACGCTCTCTTGGTAAGCTCCCCGAGTCTGACCAGTTCTTCGATCTGACATACATCACTTGCATCCGCAAGACATCCGGGACGGCAGGCATCTCCCAGTGATATGGTCACATCGTATTCCCTGCAGATATCAAGTATCTCATCATAATACTCATAAAAAGGATTCTCCTCACCGGTCATGCACATCCATGCAAAGACAAGGGATCCTCCGCGGGATACGATATTCATCTTTCTCTTATGCTTTTTGATCTGTTCGATGGTCTTACGTGTGATGCCGCAATGAAGAGTAACAAAATCCACTCCGTCTTCGGCATGCAGACGTACAACATCGATAAAGTCCTTTGCGGTAAGTGTTGCCAGATCTCTCTGATAATGAATCACACTGTCATACACGGGTACCGTTCCTATCATTGCAGGACACTCCGAAGTCAGCTTTTTCCTGAAAGGCTGTGTATTTCCATGTGATGAAAGATCCATTATGGCTTCCGCTCCCATATTAACGGCAGCCATTACCTTCTCCATTTCTATATCATAATCCTTGCAATCCTTAGATACGCCTAAGTTGACATTGATCTTGGTACGAAGCATCGATCCGACACCGTTAGGATCGATACATGTATGAAGCTTATTTGCGCAAATGGCGATCTGTCCCTTTGCCACAAGGTCTCTTATCTCCTCCTCGGTTCTGTACTCTTTTTTCGCAACTGCTTTCATTTCGGGAGTGATGATACCCTGTCTGGCGGCATCCATTTGTGTAGTGTAATTTCGCATTATTATTTTCCTTTCAAGCACGATTATTTTGAAAACTCACCTGTAAGATCAAAAGCATGGTTCATTGGCCCTGCGCCCTCTCCGAGATCCAGCATATAGGACAGTGCACCCGAGATATAATCCTTTGCTCTTTGTACGGATGTATCGAGGTCACAGCCTTTTGCAAGATTTGCTGCTATCGCACTGGAAAGTGTGCATCCGGTACCGTGAGTGTTTGGATTATCGATCCGCTTTCCTTTAAACCATTTATACGATCCGTCCCGGTATAAGAGATCGTTGGCATCATTTATACTGTGCCCGCCTTTTAATAAAACAGCACAGGTGTATGTCTTTGCGATCTTTTCTGCGGCGCGGAGTATATCATCTTCACTTTGGATAGTCATATCCGCCAAAACCTGCGCTTCGGGAATATTGGGAGTGATCAATATGGCAAGAGGTATCAGATGCTCCTTAAGTGTATCTATGGCATCTTCACTGATAAGTCTCGCTCCGCTGGTTGCTACCATTACCGTATCCAGCACGATGTTTTCCGCATTGTATTTTGATAACCTTTCGGAAATGACCTTTATCAGATCACCTGAACTTACCATTCCGATCTTTACAGCATCAGGACGGATATCCTCAAATACCGCATCAATCTGCTGAACCAAAAAATCCGGAGTAACTTCCTGTACTCCTCTTACACCGGTAGTGTTTTGTGCCGTCAGTGCGGTTATCACACTCATGGCATAAACACCATTCATCGTCATTGTTTTCAAATCTGCTTGAATTCCGGCGCCTCCACTGCAGTCGCTTCCGGCAATGGTCAATGCTGTTTTCATTTTCATAAAGCTCTCCTTTCACTCAGCATCGTTTTATATAGCGGCATAAGGTGGTGCCCCCAATCTGCCGCAATTGTTTTCAGGCTTTTATCATTTCTTCAGACAACTTATAAAGCTCCCTGCATTCACTTTCAATATCTTCGGATGCAAAGATCGCACTTACTAAAGCCACGCCATCTGCTCCGCTTCCGGAAAGCTTAAGAATATTTGATCTGTTTATTCCCCCTATCGCTACCACGGGTATATCAACAGCAGCGCATATATCACGAAGCGTTTCTTTCGGAAGCAGGTCCACATCCTTTTTGGTAGAGGTTGAAAACATAGAACCAACGCCAAGGCAATCCGCTCCGTTCTTAACGGCTTCAATGGCTTCAGCAACAGAGTGGACCGAAACACCTATCATCATTTCCTCTCCGACTCTTTCGCGAACCTTGCTTGCTTCCATATCCTCCTGTCCGACATGGATTCCGTCCGCATGACACTTGATGGCGATCTCCACATTATCATTAATAAAAAAAGGAACTCCGTAGCTCTTGCACAATCTGCATATTTCTATTGCTTCTTTCAGAAATGACTCTTCATCAAGGTCTTTTTCACGAAGCTGCACACAGGTCACTCCGCCCTTAAGTGCAGACTCAACCTGCTCATACAGGTTTTGTTTTCCCGTCCATGATCTGTCGGTCACTGCGTAAAGCAGCATTGTTTTTTTATCGCACTTCATATTCAGCACCTTTCTCCAGCATCTCCGGAGTCATATTGTAGATTGCATCTATGATGTAGTTTCTGTAAGTTGCGTTTCCGTCCATATCACTTAATCTTTCGTAAGCGATCTCTCCGGCATATCCCATAGCAGAAACCGCAGCTGCAGCTGCCTCCAAAGTATATCCGGGATTAGCTGTCACAAATGCAGCAGTCATGGCTGAAAGCTGGCAGCCTGTCCCGGTAACGGAGGACATCATCGGATGACCGTTTCGAATACAATATGCTTTTTCTGAATCTGCTACGATATCGATAACTCCGGTTATCGCTATGACGGCTCCGGTTTTTTCGGAAAAATCTTTTGCGTATGCAACCACATTATCCAGATTATCTTCCGTCACTCTGTCCGCTACATCTGCATCCACACCCTTTGTCGAGGAGCTTCCTGAAGCAAGTGCTTTTATCTCAGAGATGTTCCCCCTGATAACCGTAAACTTTACTTCATCAAGAAGTTTCAATGCAGTTTCAGTCCTCAGTCCGGATGCACCTGCCCCGACCGGATCAAGCACTACCGGATGATTTAATTCATTTGCCTTTTTTCCGGCGATCAGCATTGATTCGATCGTGCGGCTGTTAAGAGTTCCGATATTGATATTTAATCCGTTACATATGGAAGTAATATCCGCTGCTTCTCCTTTATCATCTGCCATGATGGGAGATGCTCCGCAGGCAATGATTATATTCGCACAATCATTAACCGTTACATAATTCGTAATGTTGTGTATCAGCGGATTCTTGCTTCTTACATTCTCAAACATTTCACGAAACATTTCTTTACCCTCTTATTTATTCAGTGATTCCTGCATGTTTTGCAGAATTCCGGATTTCTTAAGACTGTAGATCAAAACAGCTGAAATGATCGCGCCTCCTGCTGTTGAGATCAGGAATGGAATTATATATACGTAAAATGCCAGTTCCGCCGCATTCTTTCCCATCAGGAAAATCGCAACGGGATAAGCACATAATCCACCGAGAATCGCTGTTCCGAATACTTCTCCTACAAGGGTTACAGGTATATTCTTAGTTTTGGAATATGCAATCCCGCTGAGTAATGCTCCGAACATGCTGCCGGGAAAAGCCATAAGGCTGCCAAGACCGAGCAGATTACGGATGAGTGATGCGGCAAAAGCTGAAGCTACTCCGTAAACCGGTCCGAGCGTGATCGCGCACAGTATATTTACCATGTGCTGAACAGGTGCACATTTACTTCCCAAAACAGGAAAAGAAAACAGACTTCCGACTACGGCTACGGCACAGTAAACACCGGCAAGTGCCAGTTTTTTGTATTTGTTTTTTTCATGACTTCATTTCTCCTTTGAGCAAACAGGGTTGACCACACAGTGGTTCGGTCGATGCTTACTGGCATCCTCTCACGCCGGAACACGGCTTCCCATCGCATATCTACAAGACTCAGGGCGCTCCCCCTCAGTCCGCCACATATGTGGTTTATTCCCTCCTTTCCCATTGGATAAAAAACAGGAGAATACCTTTTGGGCATCCTCCTGTAAAAAATCCTTGTGTATGACTTCCTACGACGGCATTATCCGCATCAGGTTAAAGGGTCGAAGTTCGGTTACTTCCTCTCAGCCTGCTACACAAGCTCCCCTGACTTTATTCCTTAATTCTTATACCCTTTATCAGGCAAAATTGCAAGGGCTTTTTAAAATTTCCTTTCTCCACGTATCCGATAGCCTTTCTGTGCTCCATGCTGCGTTTGCAGGACTGGTGGAGGGAAGACAAACTGCTTTTATCCCTGTCTTTTCTTCGGAGAATTTTTTATAATATTTCTCCGCTGTTTTCCCGTTTACAAAAACTCTGTGTATATCGGCATTATCCAGGATCTGCGAAAGATCATTGGCGATTACATTTTCTATGCTCGAATCGGATGATCCTTCTATATCGCATGATCCAATCACATCCCACAATGCTATATGATGTTTCTTAAGAAACTTCTTTTTCTCGGGAATGGTCTCCGGAACCGTGTCATCAAAAACCGAACCGACTACTTTCCAGAACCTGTTTTGCGGATGTCCGTAGAAGAACTTCTGCTCGCGCGATTTAACGGAAGGAAAGCTTCCCAGTATCAGTATTCGCGAATTCTTATCAAAGCATGGCGGAAATGGATGTATTATATGTTCTTTCATATTGATTACCGGTTATACGGATTAATCTATTTGTTGCTTCTTACGGGGATACAGATCTCACTTACATAATCGGGAGATGAAGGATCACCGGGAAGGTAATTTTCTATATCATAATCCGGGATCAACTCATACTCGGAAACAGGAAGCCACTCTTTATAGATACGGTCCCACATTTTCTGAATGGCATCAGGTGAAGGACCTTTGCACTTAAAAACAGCCCATGTATATTCCGGAATTCGAACTATCTCAAATCCGGCCGGTACCCCATTAAAATCCGATGCCTTACATCCGATTCCATACTTAAACTCATCTCCGCCGGTTTTCTGCTGCGTGCATCCCGCATGGATCAAAGACATTTCTTTTCAGATATATGTCGAAATCCAGCCCCGTGATCTTTTCTATGATCATAGCGAGCAGTACATACCCGGAATTATTATATTGAAATTTCTCACCCTTGGGATACATCATGGGTTTCTCTATAAACAGCGGGAGCATGTCCTTATTATGTCTAATTCTGTAATTAGGATAATCTGTCCAGAGCGCCTCGTAATCATCCATGACTGACTCATCGAAATAATCCGGAACGCCGGAAGTGTGGTTCAAAAGCTGCTTCACGGTGACGCCGGGATCAATGCTTTTCAGACCGATATCAAGGATAGCCCCAAGAGTATCTTCGAATTTCAGTTTCCCGGCCTCGATCAACTGAAGGACACCCACGGCAACAAATGTCTTACTCATGGATGCAGTTGCAAATCTGGTGCTAAGCGTATTCGGTATCTCATTCGCCAGATCTGAAAATCCACCGCTGTAACTCAAAATCACCTCGTCATTGTAAACGATATATGCATTTCCTCTGAAATCCTTGTCCATTTCCACTTTCATAATAAGCCTCTTTCTCCGGACTATTTGTGGATTGTTTCAATCCGATTACTTACTCATCCGTTTTCTTTGGACAACAAAAAATCATTTCTGCGTTGACATTCTAAAGATTATGTTGTATCATATGTTCGAAGAAGCGAAGTTTTCTACCGTACAGTTTTTTTACTCAAGCGGCGTGCTCGTTTCTTTTTTTATTTGCACAATATCATACAGATATAATTTACCATTCGCATCACATCGAACCAGCATTCTTGCTCTGAAAATATTGTATCTCTCAATTTCACCAACTTCACTATAAACCGGAATCCCAAACCTTGTATCATATCGATACCATCCGTTTTTTGCTTTATTACCATGACGGTTGCCATAGTCCGGGAATTCTGCCTTCTTATCTGAAATTTGGATTAATTCACCAATTGCAGTTATCACATTAGCCTTTGCCTTCTCATTTGCACCTCTAACAGCTTTTGTATATTTTGAATGTGTAAACTCATCCGGAAAATCTGATCCTATATATACCTTTTCTGCAGTTTCGGCAATCTCATAGTATTCCCCGATATAGTGCATTAATATCTGTTCTATGTCATCCCAATTAATCGATCTTCTTGACTTAAATAAAATATCATTAATCAAGACTATTTTGTTCCCGTCCGGATCAGTAACAATGTCAATCTTATTTTTTGCTTTCTTTTTTTCAGTAAAAATCCCCTCAATTTTTATCTGATATATCAACAGCCTCGGAATATATTCCGGAGGAGTTCTGCGACCCGCTTCCCAGTCTTCCAATGTACGAACAGGGATGCCCGTATGCTCTGAAAACTCCTTGCGGGACATCCCTGTACTATCTCTCAGTTCTTTTATCGATCTTGCTATATCCATGTCGTCACCTCGCATTGCGTGTTTATGGTTAGAATATACCACGATCAATAGTGGTTCGCAATGCGTGGGTGGAATATAATGGACCTGTTACTTACTCATCCTGTTTCTTCTCGGAATCCTTTATTCTATAGTAATCCTCAGCATCGATTGTGATTTCAATATGCTCCTTTGCCGATCTTAATTGTTCAAGCAAACAACAGACCTCAACATGCATCGGGTGTTGTATTTGACTGCAAATTGTTGGAGTCGTCTGGTATAAGTGACTGCAAACCAGAATGACTTAAAGAACTATTAAAAGATGTATCATCACTCTGGCAAACCTCTTTGGTATGACTGTCAGAACCGGTTTTCTTCTTGGCTGCATTAAGTCTTTCGGATTTAAAGTGATTAGCATGCCTGTCCTTTTATAAGGACAGGCAAACCATTGACTCACTACTTTACGCGTCTAAGTTTTGTTCGATTCTGGTTTTCCTCAAACATCTTATAAGCGACTTCAACGGCATCTTTAATAATCTGACGATGATGTTCATCCCAACCGCCATTATCCTTAATACGCTTGAGTTGTGCAGCACCACCCCCAAGTCTCTTACCATTTTTACCGAAAACCACAAGATTCTTCTGTGACATCTTACTCACCGCCTTTCATTTTATTCTTGATAATATTGTTATACCAAGATTTTGCAGAAATGTCGGGGTACGAGTTTTGCAAAAAAATCTCACAGAATAACTTCTTCTATACATGCAAGCATTCCTTGATAATAAGAATGAAGCAGCTTCAGTGCAGAAAAACTATCCGCTAACCAATAAGCTCTTAATAATAGCGTGTTCAGCTTTTCTGTCAATTCACACTTATCAGCATACGCTTTCGAAAGGTTTTTCTCTCTAAAATAGCCACGAGTTATTTTTTCACGAATAAAAATGTACTGACTCTCTTTTTGAAAATCAGGTAGTCCTTCTCCTTCCTCGTTCTTTTTGAGCTTTTGCAAGTAATCTTCTACTATCTTCGATGATTTTTGTCGATGATAAGTTTGCTTACTAATGTATATTTCTCTAAAATACACTTTTATATCCTGAAGACAATTATCATAACAATTTCGTCGACCATATTTTTGCATAACAGTGATAAACTCTCTGGCTGTAGCTAGCTTCTTTTTATAATTTGGAACATTTTCATTTTCTGTAATAATGTTTTGAATATCATTACTACATATCATTTTCTCTGTTAATAAAACCTTATCCGCCCAATATTCTTCAGATACTTCCTTAAACAGCTCCGGATACTTATCCATCTCATTTATAAGAATTGTATATATCTCCGAGTTTTCAAATAATCTATTTCTGTGAATTATAAAATATCTAAAGTATTGTAGTACTCTATCTGACTCTAGACTCTCTGGATTATCGGCTTCTATATACGATTTTTCACGTACATTTTCAAAATCCCCAATAAATGAATCCGCTTTACGCGTAAGTTGACTGATTACTTCCAAAATCTTATCTTTAGACTGTTTACTATTTATAATCTTGTAAACCAGAAACTGTAGTAAACCGTTTAAAATATAATCTATATACCCTTTTGCATATTCTGGCCATTCAAGCTTAATTCCATTCGATGTATGTAAGGAATAATCATCTGTTAGTGCTTGAAAGAGTTGTTTATCAAGATCCTTTAACACCTCCAAAAGTTTCCTATCCGTATATGATGAAAAACGTATAAGATCCCTTATTTGATAAAGACACTCGTCCATGCAAATAGGATGATAATCTTCCGTCATACTCACAACATCCTTTTGCCCAACAAACTGTAAGAAGCTAAAATCGGAGTCAACATTTGTTTTTTTTAGATTGTTAATAACTTCTCGCTGATTGCACTCTTCCAAGAAAAAGTGAATCATTTTTGCTTGTTCTTCAACTCGTAAATAATCAAATGAAAGGCCTCCAAAAATATCCGGTGTCCTTTTGAACTTTTGCACAAGATTCCGAACTTTTTTCCTTTCATTCTTTTGGTTCTCTAGATCTAGGTCTTTTGCATAGGTCAAAATATAATAATCAGATAGTTTCACAATTATTATCTTCTCCTTTTTTATGACTCCGACATCTTAGCTGCATTGAAATCATAAATTCTTATATAATTCATCCATCTGCTTAAACGTTAATTTTTTGCGATGCACAAACAAGCTGCTAAAGTCCATAAAGCAAGACAAATCATCCGCTGTTCCAATCGTGTCCATAAGAGCCTTTTCCAAAACAAATAATGCAGCAAAAGCACTATATAAGTTCTTAAAATTTGCCTTTGGATAATTAGTAAAATTCAACTCATTTCCAACAGATAAAATCCTGTTATGCTTAACTTTATTATAGTCAGACCACCAGCTAGGAACTTGAAAGCCAGGCACCAACCTGTAAATAGTTCTACTAGCCTTATCAAGGCCCTTTTCAACACGAAATTTCTGCCAAGGCTGTATTTCTATCTCATCCACTAACAAACATTTATAATCAGATAACGAAAAACGATTAGGCTTTGAAGTAGGATTCATATATGTAAACGGACCATCCGTCAGAAGAAAAACATCTTGTATTTCATACCACCATTTATAAATATTATTCTGTTTATCTTCTCGCTTAAATGAAGCATTTGCCACTTTTGCCATAGCTTTACCAACAACGTCTATTCAGCATCCATTGACATATAGGTTTCTTTATCTATCCCGTCATCAACATATTTATCAAGAAGTTTTTTTCTTTTTTCTTTGTATTGCTTGACCTCTTTCTTAGCCTTCTGATAGTTCTTCTCGTTGGCATCATCTCCAAGAGTCTTCTCTATCCTACTCAGAAACTCATTCATTACTTCCTGATTATCTGAACACAAAAGTCTATATGATTCTATAAATGCTTCCTCTATGACCTGTTCCGGAATACCTTTTGAATCGGGACATAAGACGATATCCGGATTCAACCTTCCGGTATTATTATGAAATGAGGTTAGACCATGTACTTGCATAATGATAAGGATCTCTTTACAGAGGTCATAACAGAAGCCAACGCACAGACCGGCATCGCAGAATCCATCAT